>VAWT01000466.1 GCA_005883415.1 Actinomycetota bacterium
GAGCCGGTTGTCTCGTTCTTAGCCGCAAGTCTTGCGTGCAGGACGCACATCGTGCCCTCGCCGCTCTTTGCGGGCGCTACGCTCACGGCGGGCCAGGCGAGCAGAGCGACAACGACTAACGCGAGTAGGCGTCGCATGAATTTGACTCCCTCCGGGATAGCTCAAGCCTCGACTAAGTGCTCCGTTGCGTAAATAAGGCTACGTATTAGTATCCGGCACGGGCCGTAGCGTGCGTGGCATCCTGTCGTCTCGTGAAGGGACGTTGATGCCGAGGCGTAGCCCGTATCGGATCGAGCTGACCGACGAGGAACGCGCTGTGCTGGAGTCGCTGGCGCGCTCATATACGTTGCCGTACTGGCAGGTGACCAGGGCCCAGATGGTGCTGATGGCCGCCGACGGGCTGCGTAACGACCAGATCGCCGCTCGGTTGCGTTGCGGTCGCGATGTCGTCTCGCAGTGGCGAAAGCGGTTCTTCGAGCAGCGCCTCGCCGGCCTCGAGGACCGGCCCCGGCGCGGTAGACCGCCGGTCTTTCCCCCCTCAGGTGCGCGCTGAGGTGTTTCGCCTGGCGTGCGAGCGGCCCGCCGAGAGCGAGGTGCCGCTGGCGCGCTGGTCATCCACCGAGCTCGCGCACGAGGCCGTCGCTCGCGGGATCTGCGAGCAGATCTCCGGGGTGACGGTCTGGCGTTGGCTCTCACAGGACGCGATCAAGCCGTGGCAGTACCGCTCCTGGATCTTCCCGCGCGATCCCCACTTCACCGCCAAGGCCGGCCGGATCCTCGACCTATACGGCGGCCGCTGGGCAGGCGAGCTGCTACATCCCGGCGACTACGTCGTCTGCTGCGATGAGAAACCTTCGATCCAAGCCCGAGCGCGCAAACACATCACGCTGCCCGCCGCGCCCGGCGTCAAGCGCGGGCAACGAGTCGAGCACGAGTACGAACGCAAAGGCGCCTTGTGCGCGGCAAGAAATCGATCGACCGCCTCCAAGGCGCGTGGCCGAACCTGATCCTCGTCCACACGCCGGTGCACGCCAGCTGGCTCAACCAGGCCGAGATCTACTTCTCCGTCGCGCAGCGCAAGGTCCTAACCCCCAACGACTTCCCCGACCTCGACACACTCGAGCAGCAGTTGCTCGCGTTCGGCCGCCGCTACGAACAGATCGCCACACCATTCGAATGGAAGTTCACCCGCGCCGACCTCGACCGCCTCGCGCAGCGCCTCGACCTACCCGCCGCTCAAGCAGCCTGACCCACGAATACGTTGGCGAACTTCCGAGCCAGAGCACTAAGGTCGCGGCGCTCATCGCCGCCCACACCCCGAGGCCGTTCAGCAAATCTTTAGTGGCATATGCCACAACGCTCGACTACACGCCGCTGCGCCGGGTTTGAGCCCTGACGCCCCCTCGCCCTATTCGAGCGGTTCTCGAGCGAGCTGACCTGCCTGCTGCGATAGGAGTCCTCCACCGCGACGGCGCGGTGCCGGTCTGCACGGAACGGAGCAGCGCGGGAGGCGACCGAGCCCCGCTGCATCTCGCGCCGAGCGACATGTCGCTGGGCCCGCAGTTGCTGTCGTGGGTTCAGTTGCCTGGAGCGCGTGTACCGAACATCAGCGTGCGACGCGGGATGTCGTAGTACACCGATTCCGCGCGCTTGAGCAAGGCTTGCAGCACCTCAGCATCCTCTGCGGTGACGGCGAGCACTTCCTCCCACGCTCCCTCGTCGAGGACGAGTTGAAGTGTGAACATCCCATTATTCTGGGGCTCGCCGGCGACCCACGTGAACTGGTAGTGCGACAGTTGCCGAACCTTGATCGAGTCGTCGGTGATGCGCTTGGGCACCCTTGGCATGGCCGTCCTCCTCGTGTGTCGCGTGGTGTTCCAGCCGACAACTGCCCTCGAGAGCCGAAACGAAACGCCGCAGGCCAGATTCGAAGCCGACATCGCGCCGTCGCTTGCATTGCGCGACTCGAGGCCGCCGCGCTGAAAAGCCGTCGCTGCTGCGATGGACCTCAGGCTTCACTCACGTCGCAGACCGCGACCGCTCCGCCCCGCTTCGCACCCGCGGCTCGCCGATCTCACTATGCGGCAACCTCGGCATCAGTGTGGCGAGCGGATCGATACCGATACTAATCTTAATTTCGACGCAGGCCGGAGGTTTTGTCGCCTGTGGGCGAGGGAAGCGATGCCCGGCCTGTAACCGGCGGACCCGGGAAGTGGCTTGGGTGGTCGAGCGGCAGTCGGAGGCGGCCGTAGTGCGCGCCGGGCTGGCGGTGTTGCTAGCTGGTGGAAGTCCAGTCGGACCGACCCCAAGCGGGGTCCGTAGC
>VAWT01000232.1 GCA_005883415.1 Actinomycetota bacterium
ATTGCGCGTGTTGGCGCGAGCCCGAGCCCGCGAAGGGGCGAGGCTTCGGCCGAGTCCTGTGAGGGCGAGGGGGAGCGCCGACATGCGCGCGCGCCGTTGTGGAGGGGGGGGTGCTATCGGTCGCGGCCGTCGGTCGCAGGGCCTCAGAGGGCTGGAGAACGCGTCGACTTGCAACCGGATGGTTGCTTTGAGTGGTCGGTGGGGTGCTGGCGGCTCAGCCGGCGGCGAGACTGCCCACCTCCTCGGCGGCTGGCTCGGGGAGCCCGCCTCGCTCGAGGTCGGCGTCTTGGAGGATCAGCGCCATCGACTCGGCCGACAGGTAGCGGCGGGAGACCAGCCACTCGTCGTTCTGCTCGATCAGCAGCGCGCCGACGAGCCGGATCACCGAGGCGTCGTTGGGGAAGATCCCGACGACGTCTGAACGGCGGCCGATCTCCTTGTTGACCCGCTCGAGCGGGTTGGTGGAGCGCAGCTTGGTCCAGTGCTCGGGCGGGAACGAGTAGAACGCGAGCAGGTCCTCCTCGGCGTCCTCGAGCAGCTCGCACACCTTCGGCGCTACGCGCTCGAGACGCTCGAGCACGCTTCCGACGCGCTCCTTGGCCTGCTCGTAGCCGTCGGCGTTGAAGATCTCTCGCAGCGCGGCCGCGACAAGGCCGCGCTGGTCGCGGCGGCAGTGCATGACCATATCCCGGGTGAAGTGGACCGTGCAGCGCTGCCACGGACATGCGAGCACGCGCGCGATCGCTGCCTTGAGCCCCTCGTGCTGATCGGAGACCGCCAGCCGCACGCCGGACAGGCCGCGACGCTTCAGTCCGCGCAGGAACTCGACCCAGAACGCGCCCGACTCGACCTCGCCGACGTCCAGGCCGATCACCTCGCGCACGCCGGACTCGTGCACCGCATACGCCACAACGACTGCCTTGGAAACGACCCGGCCGTGGTCTCTGACCTTGACCTGCTTCGCGTCGAGCCATAGATAGGGGTAGGCGCCCTCCAGCGGCCGCTGGCGGAACGCCTCGACCTGCTCATCCAGCGCCCTGCACAGCGCCGAGACGCGGTCCTTGGTCATCCCGTCGATCCCCAACTGCTCGACCAGGCGGTCGACCTTGCGAGTCGAGACACCGTTGACGTACGCCTCCAGCACGACCGCGACGATCGCCTGCTCTGACCGCCGCCGCGGCTCCAAGAAGCTCGGGAAGTACGCCGGCCCCTGGCGCTTCTTCGGGATCAACAGATCGATCTCGCCGACCCTCGTCTCCCACCCCCGCGGCCGGTACCCGTTGCGATGCGTCAACCGCCTCTCGGGCGCGACCTCGCCGAGCTCCGCGCCAATCTCGGCGCTGACCTCCGCCTCCATCAGCTCCCGGGCGACCAGCGCGACCGCCTCCCTGACGAAATCCTCCAGCCGACCATCGCGCACCTGCGCAACGACATCGGCAACCGTCATGCTCTGACCATCGGCCATCGTGGTGTCTCCTTCACGTCGACTGCGGTACAGCCGACGAGTTCGGCGCCACGGTGGCCGACCCTCGCGGGGCCTCGACCTACCCGGCGCTCGCTACACCACTTCTACCGACGTGACCACCCAACTCATCCCGCCGGCTTCCGCCGGATCATCCATGACCGGCGGGCGACCCCTCCCAACAACACACTCCACCACCACAAGCACAGACACATTAGGAGGCCTTGACACCCCAACCCAGCTCAGACCTAGATCAGTGGGTAAGGGGTCAGGAGAGCTCGCTTACCCGCGACGGGTGATGTGATCGGCTGCGGGTTGGCGGTTGGCGGTGCTTGTGGGGATCCGTTGCGGCGGTGTTGGCCTGTGGGGGTCTGTCGGTCGCGGTTTTGGTCGGCGTTTGATCGCCGTGGGCGGCGGCGTTGCGGCCCTTTAGGCTGGTGAAAGGAGCGGGCTGCCGTCAGGGCCCGAGCGCGTAGATCGCGTCGAGCGTCGTCTTGAGGACGTCGCCGTGGCGGTAGCCGGCGGGCGGGCGCAGGATCAGGCGGCGGCCGGTGCGCACGATCCGCGCGGGGATGGTGAACATCAGGTTGCGAAGGGTCTTGGCCGCGCGCCTGAGCGGCGCGTTGTCGGGCGCCTTGCCCGACGCGCCCGCGGCGGGGCACAGGTCACAGCAGAACGCGGTTAGGTTGAGCGCCAGCAGCGCGGCGGTCAGCCAGACGCGGTTCGCGTGCTCGTCGCCGGAGGGCAGGTGGCGGAGCGCCTGGCCGAGCTTTGACTCTTTGAGACGCTCCTCGATCTGGGCGCGGTGACGGTGGAAGTGCTCGATCCAGACGGTCGGCTGCCAGTGGATATCGGTCAGGATGAAGCTGTATCCGAACACCGAGGCGAGCTTGCCGTCCAGCGCCAGCTCAAGCTGCTCGGGATGGATCGTCTTCAGCCGCCGGGATCCGTTGCGCTTGGCGATCTCGGCCGCGGTGAACGGGACCCGGCGGACGATCAGCCGCAGCGGCTCGTGCTTCCAGCCCTGGGGCCGGTAGGTCGTCTCGGCGACCTGCGCGCCTGGCATGTCGATCGCGTCCTGCCAGGCATCCTCGGGAATCTCGGCCAGCGCCTTCCACATCGCCTGGCTTCTGGGCACCGAGACGGTGAACGGCGAGCCCTCTCGGCGCAGCCGGGCGAGCAACTCGAGCTGGTAGTAGGCCGAGTCGATCCTGAAGATCGCCGGGCCGTGGCCGGCGGGCAAAAGCGACAGCGCGCGGGTAGCGATCCGCGCGCACTCGGTACCGGACAGCTTCTCGCGGTTGCCGCCCACCAGCTCACTGGTCAGCGCCCGGCCGCGCTGGGCCCAGAACGCCACATGCGGGGCGTAGCTCATCTGCCCCTGGCGATTGCGGGCCGCGCCCTGCTTGCGGCGGCCGAACACCTCGATCCCGGTGGCGTCCAGGTCGATCGTCACCGGCTCTTCGCGCTCGCGCCCGAGCGCCCGATCAAGATGCTCGCCCACTCGCGCGCACGCGCGCTCGACCCGCTGGCAGTGCACACGACGAAAGTCCTTGGACCGCTGCAACGCTGCTGGTGCTGACGGCGTCGCGCCAACCGTTCGCAGCCCCGCGCCGGCCTGATCAGCACGCACCTCTTCCAGATCGGAGAAGAACTCACCGCCAACCAGCTGCGACTCGGCGATCGAGACCACCAGCTGCCCCGGCGAGACACCCCGCCGCCGAACCTTCACCGGCCGCGCGCGCCGCTCGACCGACAACTCCGCATCGATCAGCTCCACCAGCCGCAATCGCCGCGCGAGCTCCCCGGTCACCGCCAGCCCGGCATAACGCGTCAGCGACGGATCGTTCTCGCCGATCACGATCCGTCCGCGCCCCCTGCCACCGTTAACGGGCGTCACCCCCAGGGTGACCTCCCGTCACATCCACTGGCAGGACTCCGCACCCCGCCAGAGTTACACATCGGTCAGACGGAAAGCCCCGCATCCGCGGGGTTTTCCGCGATCAGCGGCCTACCACCGACAGACCGCTAACCAACTCGCGACCTGCCCCAGTCGCCGCTACCCACTGATCTAGGTCAGACAAGCCCGCTTTGACGCGGGATGCTCGGTCTCCGCGATCGGAGGGGCGCCAGCGCGCGGCTGTGCCCGCACGCGCGAGCCGACCGGCTCGTGGGCATCACCCGTCCGGGCGAAGGGGACATTGACCGACCCGCCGGGATTCAGGTCGTGACGGAAGGCGATCGCGAGTAGGCTTGGCACTGCAGTTGAGGCCGAAGCTAGCTCGGAGGGTCAAAGTCATGCGACGCGTGTTCTT
>VAWT01000076.1 GCA_005883415.1 Actinomycetota bacterium
CGGATCGGCCGCAGCCTGGCCGCCGACATCCGCTTCGACGATCCCACCGTCTCCCGCCGCCACGCGTTGATCGTCCGCCAGCCGGACGGGCTGCGCGTGCTCGACGACCGCAGTCTCAACGGCGTGTTCGTCAACGGCGAGCGTGTCGAGTGGTCGACGCTGGCCGACAGCGACGAGATCGTGATCGGACGCCATCACCTGCACTTCATCGACGTGCCCGTGGTGTCCGGGATGCGCTACGAGCAGGCCGAGGCGCCGGCCTAACCAGGCCCACCGCGCGAGGTTATAGTCCGCCCTCAGATGGCGGCGACGATCGCGGTCCTGTCGCAGAAGGGCGGCACAGGTAAGACGACGGCAGTGCGGACGCTGAGAGACGTCCTGCAGCGGATCGGCTTGGACGTCCTGGCGGTCGATCTCGACCCTCAGGGGAACCTCTCCGACTACCTCGACGTCGACCCCGACATTTCTCCCACGATCGGCGACGTGCTGGCCGGCCGGGCGCAGGCCGCTGCGGCCGTTCATAACGGGATCATCCCCGCCAACCTTGGGCTGGCCGAGGCCGAGCTCATGCTGAGCGGCAAGATGGGCCGCGAGCTGGCCCTGAAACGGGCGCTCAATGACGCGCGCGACGCATACGACGTGATCCTTGTCGACTGCCCGCCCGCGCTGGGGCTGTTGACCGTGAACGCGCTCGTGGCCGCCGACTATGCGCTTTTGTCGGCGGAGGCACAGTACTTCGCGCTCCAGGGGGTGGAGCAGGCCCTCGAGGTCATTGAGTTGGCGCGCGAGAGCCTGAACCCCGATTTGAAGTGGTTGGGCGTCTTGCTGAACATCGCCGACATGCGCACCCGCCACTCCCGCGAGGCGTTCGACTCCCTGCGCGAGCACTACGGCGAGAAGCTGATCGACGCCACCATCAGAGCCTCGATCGCCTACGCCGAGTCGGCCGAGCGGGCGGTCTCGATTCTCGACTACCGCCCCGACTTGGCGGTCGATTATCTGAACGTCACCGATGAGGTGTTGAGGCGCCTGGGGATGGAGGAGCCCCGGCGCCGCCTGGAGGCCCTGGTCCGAAACGGCCTGAGGGCGGCCTGAGGGCCGAACGATGTCCCCCCACTTCGGACAGTCCGAAGTGAAGGGACAAAGTTCGTGTCAGACGCGTCTCTGATAGGAACGGAAAGCCCTGGTGGCGAACGCCAGGCAGACAAGGAGGAGGGCCGCCAGGAACCCTCCTCTTGACGCCGCCAGACCCCAATCAGGGCTACAGCGACGAACCGCTCGAGCTGCTCTTGGACTTCATGCGCTTCAGCCGCCAGCTCCAGGAACGCCACGCGGACTGGCTGCGCGAGCGGCTCGCCGAGCGCGGGTCCTAGAGGCCCCTGACGTCCGCCGCCTGCGACTCGAACGGGACCCGGATCACCCGCGCCCAGCCCCGGGTCTCGCGTCCCAGGAGCTCAATCACCGTCCCGGTCTGCTCGAAGTGCGACCAGACGAGCACGCTGGGCCCGGCGCCCGAGATGGTGGCGCCGAGCGCCCCCAGCTGGGGCGCACGCTCGAGCAGCTGCGCCGAGCGGGGATAGAGCTGGGCCCGATACGGTTGGTGCAGGCGATCCTGGAGGCCCGCGCCGATCAGCTCCCAGTCGGACGTGCACAGCCCCAGGATCAACTGCGCCGCGTGCGCGACGTTGAACACGGCGTCGGCGCGCGGAATTGTGTCGGGGAGGACAGCCCGCGCCTGCTCCGTGAGGACCGCCTGGTCGGGTATGACCAGGATGGCCTCGAGCCCCAGCGGTGGGTCGAAGCGGTGGACGCTCGCGCCGTCGCATACCACGAACCCGCCCTCGAGCGCCGCGGCTGCGTTGTCCGGGTGGCCCTCGAGCTCTGTCGCCAGCCCCAGCAGGTCGACGTCGAGCTCGAACAGGTGGTCGGCGGCCATCAGCCCCGCGACGATCGCCGCGGCGCTCCCTCCGACGCCGCCTGACAGCGGGATCTTCGAGGAGATCCTGAACTCGAACGAGTCGGCGGAGTGCAGCCGCTCGAACGCCCGTACGACGAGGTTGGAGCGGTCGCGGGGGACGTCGAGGTCTGTGACCACGGCGAACGAGCCCGTCTCCACGACCTCCAGCTCGAGGTGCAGCGACAGGGCTGCGGCGAGCACATCGAACCCCGGCCCCAGGTTCGCCGAGGAGCCCGGCACGCTCACCAGGCGGCGACGGCCCAGCGTCATCGGGTCTCCCCCGCCGTCACCGCTCTCACTGCCGCGATCACTCGAGTACCGCCCGCTCGATCGCCTCGAGCTCCGG
Source organism: Actinomycetota bacterium (assembly GCA_005883415.1). Classification (GTDB taxonomy): domain Bacteria; phylum Actinomycetota; class Thermoleophilia; order Solirubrobacterales; family Solirubrobacteraceae; genus Palsa-465. The sequence goes on from VAWT01000076.1 coordinate 2,304, forward strand.
CGCGCACGGGACGATCGCGCCGGCCTGGGCGAGGGCGACATCCGGATCCTTGAGCCCGTGGCCGGTCAAGACACAAACCACGCGCCGCGCCCCCTTCGCCCCGTGAGCCAATAGTCCGGCGACGCTGGCGGCCGAGGCCGGCTCGCAGAAGATGCCTTCCTCGACGGCCAAAAGCCGGTAGGCCTCGAGGATCTGCTCGTCGCTTACGGCGCTGACCGCGCCGCCCGAGGACGTCATGGCGTCCATCGCGTCTTCCCAGCGGGCTGGGTTGCCGATTCGGATCGCGCTCGCGACCGTCTCCGGATGCTCCACCGGTTCTCCCTGCACGAGCGGCGCCGCGCCGGCGGCCTGGAAGCCCAGCATTCGCGGCCGGGCGCCGGACTCCCTGAACCCCCTCCAGTAGGCGGTGATGTTGCCAGCGTTCCCGACCGGGATGCACAGCGCCTCGAGCTCGCCGTCCAGGTCGTCGAGCAGCTCGAACGCCGCCGTCTTCTGACCCTCGATACGGAACTCGTTGATGGAGTTCACGAGCGCGATCGGCTGGCGGTCGGTCAGCTCGCGCACGAGCCTCAAGGCCTCGTCGAAGTTGCCCTTCAGCGCTACGACCCGAGCGCCGTGCACCAGCGCCTGCGCAAGCTTGCCGGCGGCAATCTTGCCCTCGGGGACGATCACCGCGCCTCGCAGCCCGGCCCGGGCGGCGTAGGCCGCCGCCGAGGCCGCGGTGTTGCCGGTCGAGGCACAGATGATGGCCCTGGCCCCTTCGCGTACCGCCGCCGACACCGCGCAGGTCATGCCCCGGTCCTTGAACGATCCCGTCGGGTTGGCGCCCTCGACCTTGAGCCATACCTCCGCTCCGGCGCGCGCCGACAGGCGGGGAGCCTGTACGAGCGGCGTCGAGCCTTCCCCCAGCGAGACCACCGGGTCGCCTGGAGCGAACGGCAGCCGCCCACGGTGGCGATCGATCAGCCCGGGCATGGCGGCGGAGCATGGCAGAGGGCGACGGGAGCCGTCCCAGGCCGCGCAGCATGCAGCCTTAACACAGGATTAATCCTTACGACCGCATGGAGTTAATGGGCCCGGGGAAGACGTCTCCTGCGCGGCTTGGCAGGGAGGCCCGCGAGGAGGAGTCGCCCATGAACAACTGCACATACGGATTTAGTCGGGCCATCTACCGCGAGCTCGCGGATGAGATCATCGAAGACCCGGGTGGCGCCGGGACCTGGAGAAATCACGAGCGCGTGCTGCGCGACTGTGAGGCGGCGGTCGAGCGATTGATGACCGACCGCCGCCATTTCGCCCGACCGGCGAGAACACTCTTTCGAGACGTCCGAGCCTACTTCCCGATCGGCTCGCAGCTGCGGGTCCTGCGAGTGATCGAGCACTTCATGGGTTTGGTCGATCAGTACATCCGCTGCTTGCCGCAGAACGGCCTGGACGTCAACGGGGAGCCGCTGCAGTGTCCCGCCAGCACGCGGAAGGGCACGCCGTGCCAGCGGATGCCTTTGCGGCATAACGGCTATTGCCCTTCTCACCAGCACCTCGCGGAGACAGAAGAGCGAATCGGAGCTCATTCGTACGCCCACGCGCTTGCAGCTCGATGACGGTTCGGCCGCTGAGGGCCTGCTGTGTCGCTGTTGGGGTGGTCGCGTTCGCGCTTGTGTCGCTGATGGCTCCGGATGCGTTGGCGGCGAGCCCGAGCAGTACGACATCGGCGCCCTCTGCTGATGCCGTAGCGCTGGGAGCGTCGGTGAGTGATACCGCG
>VAWT01000077.1 GCA_005883415.1 Actinomycetota bacterium
AGCCGGAGACAGAGACTGACTGCGGCGTGTGAAACGCCGCTTCGCGCTGCGGCGCCAAAGCTAACGGGAGCCCGGCTCTAACCGCTTGGCGAGCGCGTCGGCCGATAGCGTCTCGGCATACGGCGAGCCGTCAGGTTCGAGGAGCTTGCCCTTGGGGAGCGGGCCGCCGTCGACCGGGTCGAATCCGAGCCGGTCGATCAGATGCATGACGGTGCGCACCGCGAGCCGGTCGTCGCCGACCGCGGCCACGGCGATCCGGTCAGGCGCGCCGGGAGCGCGTGGGTACTCATCGAGCTCGTGGTAGCCGAGCTGATTCAGGCTCTTTACGATCCGGGCGCCGGGGAAGTGTGCTTGCACGACGACGCTCGAGCCGCCGTCGGCTGCCGCGAGCTCGGGATCGTCGCCGTCGGTGTCGGCCCAATAGTTCATGGCGTCGACGAGGATCTTGCCGTCGAAAAGATCGCTCGGAAGTTCACGGAACCGGTGGGTGGGTACAGCGAGAACGATCATGTCGGCGGAATCAGCGACCTCCTCTACGGTCAGCGCGGCGGCGCCAGGGGCGAGTACGTCGACCGAGAGCGCGATCCGTTCGGCCGGGCCGGAACTCGCCACGGCCACCTCGTAGCCCGCGGCCAGCGCGGCGCGTGCGAGCGCCGTCCCCATCTTTCCGGCGCCGATGATTCCCACCCGCTTGATTGCTGCCGCGCCGGAGGCTCCGGCGGCAGCAGGCGAGCCGATCGTCCGCTCGTCGTGAGATGCTCTCGCGGCGTTTGACATCGGACTCATCGCGCTACCTCACCGTCGGCGCGTGGGTGGAGCGGACTGGGCTCACGACGTCTCCGGGTGCCGCTGATCCGGCCGGCGGGCCGTGTTCGCCAGGGTCCGCCGTGAGGAGTTCCCGCACCCGCGGAAAGACTTCCCGTCCGAAGAGTTCGATCGATTCCCTCCGCTGCCCTGCCGGCACCTGGCCGACCGCGTAGTGGAGGTCGATCCGGTCGACATCGAGGGCTCGCATCACCGGCGCGATCCGCTGTGCAACCGTCTCGGGCGAACCGACGAACATCGCGCCGTGGGCTATCTCGGCGTCAAACTGTGCCCGCGTCGGCGGACGCCAACCCCGCTCACGCGAGGCGCGATCGAAGGTCTGAAGCCAATACGGCCACTGGGTCTCCATCGCCTCTTCGTCGGTGGCAGCGACGTAGCCGAGCGTGTGGAGGCCGACGGGAAGGTCGGTCGGGTGCCCGTACTCGGCCAACGCGCGGCGGTAGAGGTCGACAAGCGGGCGGAACCGTTCTGGCCTTCCGCCGATCACCGCGAGCATCAGGGGCAGCCCGTAGCGTGCGGCGCGGATCACCGAGTCGGGGCTGCCACCGGAGCCCACCCAGGTCGGGAGGTGCCCGGCTGGGAGCGGCGGGGTCAGCACGGTGTCGTTCAGCGCCGGCCGGTACCTCCCCGACCAGGTGATCGGCCCGCCGCGAAGCAGCTCCACGAAGAGCCCCAGCTTCTCCTCGAAGATCTCTTCGTAATCGCGGAGGTCGTAGCCGAACAGCGGGAAGGACTCGATCGCGGAACCACGCCCGAGGATCAACTGCGCGCGGCCATCGGAGACCGCGTCCAACGTCGCGAAGCTGTTGTACAGCCGGACCGGATCCTGGGTCGAGAGCACGGTCACCGCCGTGCCGAGCCTGATCCGCTCAGTCCGTGCAGCGACCGCGGCGAGCACCACGTGCGCCGCCGAATCCATCATGTCGTCGCGATAGTGCTCGCCGATGTTGAACGAGTCGATTCCGACCTGCTCGGCGAGGACGCCTTCCTCGACCGTGTCGCGAACCACCTGATCGCCCCCAATCGGCTCACCATCCGGTCCAGCCGTGATCGCCATGAACGAGTCGAGGCCGAATTCGTATTCCCGTTCTTCCATCTCACACAGAGCTCCTCAGGACGGCTTATCTCCCAGACAATGATGATGGTTGAGAGCACAACTATCCTAGGCGAAGGTGCTTGCTCTGTCAACTATTGAGTGCACAACTATTGAACTCTGAGCGCCCACGCAGGGCGCCTCTTGGCACCGCCGGGCCTGGCTAATTCTGCGACTCCGCTTCTAAGTAGTCACGAAGTCCCGTGGTGAGAGCAATCCTGGCGCACGCCGCCCGCGCGCGAGGGTGGGCGGGTCGGCGCCCGCGCGCTCACACGTGATCGACGAGACGAGCACGGCATTGTCGATCAACTCGACGAGCTCAGAATGGGAGATCGCCGCCAGCCGGTCAGGCGAGTGAACGCCCCGAAGGGCCAGGCCGCTCAGCAAGCCCGCGGTGAACGAGTCGCCCGCGCCGATCGTGTCAACAAGCCGAATGGCGCGCCCTGGCCGGCGCAGCGCGCGCTCCCCGGCGGGGTACGCCAGCGCGCCGCGGGCCCCGTCCGTGATGACCACAAGCGAGGCGCCGAGTTCTTGCCACTGTGCGCAGACGTCGTCAAGCGACTGCGAGGGATAGAGCCATTCGAGATCCTCGCGACTGGCCTTGACGACGTGGGCGTGGCGCACACTGCGCTCGACGAGCATCCGGGCGCGTGACGGAGAAGCGAGGACGGCAGGGCGGATGTTCGGGTCGTAGCTCACGAGCACCTGCCTGTTTGCCCGCGCCTCATGGACGACCCGGTGGATGGCCTCGCTGCCGGGGGGTGTCCACGATGCGATCGAACCGAAGTGGACGATCTCGGTCTTGCTCGGGAGCCTGCGAAGCTCGCCGATCGTCCAGTGCCAGTCCGCGGTGCCCTCGACGTAGAAGTCGTACGACGCCTGGCCGGTGCCGTTGAGCGACACGACGGCCAGAGTGGCCGGCTCGGTCGCGCGCGCGGCCGCGCTCAGATCGATGTCCTCGGCAGCGGCTCTGTCACGCAGCAGTTGCCCGAAACCGTGGTCGCTGAGGCGCGCCATGAGCGCCGTGCTCTCGCGCAGACGCGCGAGGGCGACGGCCACGTTGAACGGACTTCCGCCGGCGTGCGCCTGGTAATCCCCGGGAGCTTCCCCGGGCACGAGGTCGATCAGGGCCTCCCCGATCACGGTGACGAGCGGTGACCTCACAGCGCCCCTCCGGCGATCTCGATGTTGACCCCCGTGAGGTACGACGAGCGCTCGCCTGCGAGGAAGGCGATCACGTCAGCCACCTCGGGGGGCGAGCCATAACGTCGAAGCGGTATCGCCTCGACCATTTGGCGCTCGACGACCTCCGGCTCCGACTCGTAGTACTGGCTGGCGGCCGCGGCCTGCCGAGCCACCTGAACGTCCCACATCCTGCCGGGGCCGATAAAGCCGGGAGAGACCGCGTTGACGCGGATGCGGTAAGGGGCGAGGTCCCGGCTCGCGGCCTTGGTCAGCCCGATCACGGCGGCCTTCGACGCCGAGTAAGCCGGCATGTTGGGCGCGCCGTTGACTCCCGCCATGGAGGCTGTCGCGATCATCGAGCCGGCTGTGCCGGAGTCGATCATCAGCCGGGCGGTCGCGGCGAGCACGTTGAAGACCCCGATCACGTTGACGTCGAGCACGCGGCGCGCAACATCGACGTCGTAGTCCTGGATGGGCGTGAACTCTCCCTGGATGCCCGCGTTTGCGACCACCGCCGCCGGTGCAGCGTGCTGCTGGGCGAAGCTCGCCACGGCGCGGGAGACTGCGTCGTGATCGGTCACGTCGAACGTCGCCACGGCAGTGAGCGCTCCCGTGGCCGCACACTCCTCCTTCGTCTCGCCGAGCCGCGCGGTCTGCGATGGGTGGTCGGCGAGGAGCAGCGCCCAACCGTCCGCTGCGAGGGCCGCGGCTATCGCGCGTCCGAGGTCACCGGCCGCGCCGGTGACCAGTGCCCAGCGCTCCACGGCTCGGGCTAGCGCAGGGCCGCGTCGGTAGACGCGATCCGCGATCCGTCGCCGGCGAAGAAGTGCGCCGTGCCGGCGATCTCCAGCCCCACGTTGTCATTGATGCCACCTGCAAACGGCGGCGTCATCTTCGACACCACGGACAGG
>VAWT01000078.1 GCA_005883415.1 Actinomycetota bacterium
CCACGCGACCCTGTTTCCGAATACCCCGCTGAAGGACATGGAGGTCGACATCAATCCCGGCACGCCGTCTGCGGGCACGATGCCCCAGGGCGGGACCATCCCGGTTGGGCAGACCACAACCCCCATCGGCTCCGACGAACTGCTGGACTCGCTCGACGCAGACACCCGTACCTGGTTCGCGAGCCTCATCACGGACCTCAACCAAGGCACGACCGGGCGCGCCCAAGACATCAAGCAGCTGCTCCAGAACCTGGGACCGACGTCCGCCCAGTTCCGCCAGATCGGCGACCTCCTCGCCGACCGGCGAGGTGAGCTGGCCAGCATCGTGCACAACCTGGGCGTGCTGACACAGGCCACCAGCGCCAAGGACGCCCAGCTCGAAACGGTCGTCCGGGCCGGCGATCAGGCTGTGGGCGCGCTCGCCAACCAGGACGTCGCGCTGCGCCAGTCGATCGCCCGACTGCCGGGGACACTTCAAACCACCCGTACCACGCTGGCCGACGTCGGGACGCTGGCGAACGCGCTGGGCCCCACCGCCAAGGCACTACTTCCCACCGCCCGTCGCCTCCCGACGACGCTCAAAGACACACGGACCCTGTTCGAGGGGGCGGCACTGCTGCCGCTGAACAAGATCCCGCCGTTCGTCAACGCCGTCCTGCCGCTCGCGGATCAGCTACCGGCGCTGCAGTCAAACCTGCGTCAGGAAACGCCGGCCCTGCTCAGCTCCTTCAGGGTGCTCGGCGCGGTGACGAATGAGATCGCGTACGTCCCCGGCAACGGCAACCCGGGCTTTCTCTACTGGCTTGCGTGGTTTGCGCACAACTCAGACTCGTTCCTGTCGACCGTGGACGCCAACGGCGGCGGATGGCGCGGGCTCCTCTCGCTCTCCTGCTCGGACCTCCAGGGGGGTTCGCTCGGCACCCTTTTGGCGGGGCTTTTGGGCTCCAACCTCTCGACCACGCTCGGCTGCTGATGGTCACCCAGGCCCCGAAACGGACGGCAGTGCTGGCGGCGATCGCGTTCACGCTGTCGTGCGTCGGGTTGATGATCTTCGTCTGGACCCAGTTTGCGGGCACAGTTCCGTTCGCCCCGCAGGGCTACAGGATTCAGGCCGTGTTGCCGGAGACCGGGCAGCTCGTCGCCGGAGCGGATGTGCGGATCTCGGGCGTCAACGTGGGGAAGGTGACCAACGTGCAGTCCCGGGGAGTCAATTCGCTCGTGACAATGGATCTGCACAGGCAGTTCGCCCCGGTGCCCGCCGACACGCGCGGCATCTTGCGAGTGAAGACGCTGCTGGGGGAGGCATACATCGAGCTCTCGCCGGGCAGCCCGTCGGGCCGGAAGCTTCCCGACGGCGGCACGATCCCCCCGAGCCAGATCCAGCGAACTCAGGATTTGGATCAGGTGCTGAATTCGTTCGACCCTTCGACGCAGCGGGCACTGCAGCAATTCTTGAACGGCTCGTTCGAGGCCCTGTCCGGCCGCGGGCAGGACCTCAACAACGCGATCGGCAACCTGGATCCGGCGGTGAGCCAGCTGAGCGCGGTGGTGGGGGTGCTCAACCAGCAGCAGGGCAACCTGCAGCGGTTGATCAACAACCTGGGCGTCGTGCTTACCACTGTCGGAAATCGCTCAGCCGACGTGCAGAGCCTGGTGAACGCCGGCAACCAAGTCTTCTCGGCAACCGCGGGCCGTGATGCCCAGCTTCAGGCGACGATCAACGGCCTGCCGCCATTCATGACCCAGCTTCGCTCCACGCTGGGGACGCTCAACACCACCCTGGGAATCGCCAAGCCGACGCTGGCGGTGATCCGACGCGCGGCACCGCTGGTGCGCCCGGCGTTGTCTGAGCTGATCACGCTGTCAGGCCCCGCGCTGAACCTGCTTCACCAGGCGCCGTCTCTGATCAAGCTCGCCAACCAGGCGCTCCCGGCGATCGCACAATTCAGCTCCTCGTTCAACCAGGTCCTCAGCCCGCTGCTGCAGGCGGCGCAGCAAGTGGTTCCGGTCATCAACTACATCCAGCTCTACCCGCAAGACATCCTGGCTGCGTTCGGCAGCCTGCCAGCCCTTCTGAACGGCTCAGCACCGGCGACAAACGGCATCACGCACTACATCCGCGCTGCCGTCACGCTGAACAACGAGGGCCTGTTCGGGCAAAGCCAGCGGCCGTCGACGAATCGCCACAACCCCTACATCTCCCCGGGGGAGTTGTCGAACGTAGCCAATGGCGGCCTTCAGTCTTCGGACTGCAACAACCTGAGCAACACCGGGGCGATCTCGCTGCTCAGCACCGGCAACGTTCCCTGCCGGCTTCAGCCGAAGTTCCCCTGGCCGAGCAACGCGGCCTCCAACGGCCCGAGCTATTACCCCCGTCTCACCCAGACCCAGCCGTAGGGCGGCGCGGACGTCGCCCGGGCGATGCCCGCGCGCCGGGCCAAAGCACGCGTCGCCGTAGGCCGCCCCCCGCTATCCTTATTGGCAGACCGCCAACAGCATCTCCGAGGAGCACACACGATGACCGAAGCGCTCGTTTTCGACGCGATCCGCACCCCGCGCGGTAAGGGCAAGGTGAACGGATCGCTCCACAGCACAAAGCCAGTTGACCTCGTCGTCGGCCTGATGCATGAGATGCTCTCACGCAACGCCAAGCTCGACCCCAAGCAGGTCGACGACGTCGTACTTGGCTGCGTCACCCCGATCGGCGATCAGGGGATGGACATCGCCAAGACCGCGGCCCTGAAGGCGGGCCTGCCCGACGAGGTTCCAGGCGTCCAGCTGAACCGCTTCTGCGCCTCCGGCCTGGAGGCCGTGAACGTGGCCGCCCAGAAGGTGGCCTCGGGTTGGGAGGACCTGGTGCTCGCAGGCGGCGTCGAGTCGATGTCGCGGGTACCGATGGGTTCCGATGGCGGGCCGATGGCCACAGACCCGGAGACCAACTACGACACCTACTTCGTCCCTCAGGGCATCAGCGCCGACCTGATCGCCACGATCGAAGGCTTTAGCCGCGACGACGTCGATGAGTATGCGGCTCGCTCGCAGAACCGCGCCGCCGCCGCCCAGTCGGATGGGAAGTTCAACGGCCAGGTGATTCCCGTCGAGGACTTGAACGGCCACGTGATCCTCGACCACGACGAGCACATCCGGCCCGACACCACGCCCGAGTCACTGGGACAGCTCAAGCCATCGTTCCAGGCCATAGGGGACATGGGGGGCTTCGACTCTGTCGCGCTTCAGAAGTACCACTGGGTGGAGAAGATCGACCACGTGCACACCGCCGGCAACTCTTCCGGGATCGTGGACGGCGCGTCGCTGCTGGCGATCGGCAACGAGCGGATCGGCGATGAGCTGTCGCTGACGCCCAAGGCGAGGATCCTGGCGACGGCGCTGTCCGGAACCGACCCGACGATCATGCTCACCGGCCCCGCTCCCGCGTCGCGCAAGGCGCTCGAGAAGGCGGGCCTGACGGCCGACGACCTCGACCTGGTCGAGATCAACGAGGCGTTCGCGGCGGTCGTGCTCCGGTTCGTCAAGGACATGGGTCTCGACATGGAGAAGGTCAACGTCAACGGCGGCGCTATCGCCATGGGCCACCCCCTCGGCGCGACAGGAGGGATGATCCTCGGCACCCTGATAGACGAGTTGCATCGCACTGGCGGTCGCTACGGTCTGGCCACGCTGTGTGTGGGCGGCGGCATGGGAATCGCGACGGTCGTGGAGGCCATTCGATGAGCGCGGGTTCCAGCAACGGAGGCGGTGCCGGGAGCACGATTCGCTGGCAGAAGGACCCCGACGGGATCGTGGTGCTGACGCTGGATGACCCCAGCCAGTCGGCCAACACGATGAACGAGGCGTTCATGACCTCGTTCGGCGAGACGATCGATCGCCTCGAAGCGGAGAAGGACTCGATCAAGGGCGTGATCATCACCTCGGCAAAGAGCACCTTCTTTGCCGGCGGCGACCTCCACGATCTGCGTCGAGCGCGCAAGGAGGACGCCGAGCAGATCAGCCAGATGGTCAGGACGAACAAGCAGCGTCTGCGACGGCTGG
>VAWT01000079.1 GCA_005883415.1 Actinomycetota bacterium
CCGTGGAACTTCGGTGGCGGTCCGAATGATCATTAGGCTGCTTTGCTGGTCTCATCATGGTGGGTGGCACCGACAGTTTCGGTGTTCCGGTTTAGCGTGTCGCGCAGAGATTTGAGGTGTAGGTGGCCGTTGACGCGGCGGAATTGTTTGCCGGCCTCGACCATGCCGGCGGCGCACCAGCGCAGCGCCATCTGTCCATCCCGCCAGCGTTTGACGTTGCGGGAGTGGTCTCGGCAGATCTCGATCATGCTTTCGACGCAGTTGGTGCTGCGCAGCGTGCGGGCCAGCGTCGGTGGTAGTCCCAGCCGCAACACGGTCAGCGTCTCGGCCATGCCCTCCCGCAGGCTGGCCGCCGCGCCGGGATGGGTACGGTCGAGCTCGGTAGCCAGTGCGGACAGGTCGGCCTCGGCGGCCACCGCACTGTCGGCGTGGTAGGCCCGGCGCATCCTGGCTGTCACCACCGAGCGCAGCCGCTGCGGTAACCGGTCCTGCACGTTTCGGATCTTGTGCAGTTGGCATCGTTGGATCACCGGGTGGTCAAACACGTCGAGCACCGCCCGGCGTAGCGCCTTGGACCCATCGAGCACCGCCAGGATCGGGCGGGTGACATCCAGGCCCCGCTCCCGCAGCCCCACGATCAGCTCGGTGACCAGGGTGGCGTTCTCCGTGGAGCCCTCGACCAGCGACAACGGGTGTTTGGTGCCCTCGATATCGATCCCGAGGGCCACCACGCAGGTGTGCTCCCCGAAGTGAACCCCATCGACCATCAACGCCACCAGATCCAGGTGGAACAAATCCGCGGCCAGCAACTCGGCCAGCGCGGTCTCGGTCGCCTCCACAAACCGCCGCGACACCGCCGACTTGGAAGTAGCCGTGGCGGTCTGCTCGGTGCGCGTCCCGACCGGCTCCAGACCCACCCGGTAGCGCCGCGTCGACAGACCCGCCAGCATCCGCTCCATCGCCATCCGCCCCAACACCTCAGTCGAGGAAAACAACTCATAGGCCGGCACCGGCAGCTCCGCGCAGCCATCCACCGTACGCACCCGCGGCCGGGAGATCGGCACCCGCCGCCCACCCAAGGTCACCGACCCGGCACCGTATCCATGGCGCACCGCCGACCGGTCCGGGTCATGACGGCCTTTGGGGCCGGCCAGTGCAGCCACGTCGGCCTCCATCATCGAGGCCATCACCTGCAGCCCAGTCCCTACCGCCAGCGCCAGCAAACCCTCCCGCATGTCCTCGACGATGTCACCCAACGCGACACTCACCGTCTCCGGCACCGCAAGCGCACTCGCGTCGATCTTCTCGCTCTGGTAGTTCTTTCCCACGGCGGTCCCCTTCCAGGTGTTCTTGGCGGATCACCCGATACCTACCGCACGGCAGGTCTCAGGTGGGGGACCGCCACCTCAACTTCCACGAGAGCCGGGACAACCTCACCACGCTGACCGAGTACCGCAAACACGTTGAGAAGGACGCGGCGCTGGAACGCCGCTTCCAACCGGTGCTGGTTGATGAGCCCAGCGTCGAGGACACCATCTCCATTCTGCGTGGGCTGCGCGAACGTCTGGAAATCTTCCACGGGGTACGCATCCAGGACAGCGCGCTGGTCGCCGCCGCGACGTTGAGCTACCGGTATCTGACCGACCGGTTCTTGCCCGATAAGGCGATCGATCTGGTTGATGAGGCGTGCGCCCGGTTGCGTACCGAGATCGACTCGATGCCAGCCGAGTTGGACGAGGTGACCCGGCGGGTGATGCGCTTAGAGATCGAAGAGGCCGCGCTGGCCAAGGAGACCGACCCGGCCAGCCAGGCCCGGCTGGACCAGCTCCGTCGGGAGCTGGCCGATCTACGGGCCGAGGCCGACGCGATGCGCGCGCAGTGGGACGCCGAGCGCCAGGCGATCCGGCGGGTTCAGGAGCTGCGCGCCGAGCTGGAGCAGGCCCGCCGGGAGGTTGAGGAGGCCGAGCGGGCCTATGACCTCAACCGTGCCGCCGAACTGCGCTACGGAAAGCTCACCGAGCTGGAGCGCCGGCTGGCCGCTGAGGAGGAGCAGCTCGCGGCCAAGCAGGGTGAACGCCGGCTGCTGCGCGAGGTGGTCACCGAGGACGAGATCGCCGAGATCGTCTCGGCCTGGACCGGGATCCCGATCACCCGGCTGAAGGAGGGCGAACGGGAGAAGCTGCTGCGCCTCGACGAGGTCCTGCACGAGCGGGTGGTCGGCCAGGACGAGGCGGTCCGGGTGGTGTCCGACGCCATCATCCGGGCTCGTTCGGGTATCAAGGACCCGCGCCGCCCGATTGGCTCGTTCATCTTCCTCGGCCCCACCGGGGTCGGGAAGACCGAGCTGGCCAAGACACTGGCCGCTGCGTTGTTCGACTCCGAGGACAACATGGTCCGCGTTGACATGAGCGAGTACCAGGAGCGGCACACCGTCAGCCGCCTGGTCGGGGCCCCGCCCGGCTATGTGGGCTACGAGGAGGGCGGTCAACTCACCGAAGCGGTGCGCCGCAAGCCGTATTCGGTGGTGCTTTTCGACGAGATCGAAAAGGCGCACCACGACGTGTTCAACACGCTGCTGCAGGTGCTTGACGACGGCCGGCTCACCGATGCGCAGGGCCGCACGGTCAACTTCCGCAACACTGTGCTGATCATGACGTCCAATATCGGCTCGCAGTACCTGCTGGAGGGAGTGACGGCCGAGGCAGAGATCAAACCGGAGGCCCGCGAGCTGGTCATGAGTGAGCTGCGCCACCATTTCCGTCCGGAGTTCCTCAACCGCATCGACGACATCGTGTTGTTCAGCCCGCTCACCCAGGCTCAGATCGAGCAGATCGTCGAGCTGATGTTCAACGAGCTGCGCGCCCGGCTAGTGGAACGCCGGATGAGCCTGGAGATCTCCGATGAGGCACGCCGGTTCATCGCCGCGCAGGGCTTCGACCCGGTCTACGGTGCCCGGCCGCTGCGCCGGTTCATCGCCCGTGAAGTCGAGACCCGCATCGGCCGAGCCTTGCTCACCGATGCCATCCCGGTTGGCGCCACCATCCGGGTCGAGCTCAAGGGCGACGAGCTCGTCGTAACCCACGACGATCCCCAGCCCGCGACGAGCACCGCGGCGTGACACCGATGGCGACAACGGCGGCGACGCGGACGGTCACGTGCGAAAACTGCGGGCGGATGAATCGAGTGCCCGCAGCCGCGCGGGGCAAGCCACGGTGCGGGAACTGCAAGGCGTACCTGCCGTGGATCGCCGACGCCGGCGATGAGGACTTCGCCGAGATCGCTGAGCAGGCCACCGTCCCGGTCCTGGTGGACCTGTGGGCGGCGTGGTGCGGGCCGTGCCGGATGGTCAGCCCCGCGCTGGAGCAGCTAGCCAAGGAAAAAGCCGGCCAGCTCAAGCTGGTCAAGGTCGACATTGAGCGCGCGCCGCAGCTGGCGCAACGCTTCTCCGTACAGGCGGTCCCGACCCTGATGGTGCTGAACCGGGGTGAGGTGATCGCGCGCCAGCCTGGCGCCGCGCCGGTGGACGCGCTCCGGCGCTGGCTGGACGGCGCGATCGCCCGTATCCCCTCAGGCTCCCGATCTGGAGGCAACTGATGAACCTGCGCAAGAAAGTCCGGCAGCTGCCGATGCGGCTGGCTGCCGGAAGCTATGTCATCAACTCCGGGCTGTCGAAGTGGAACGCCGACGAGACGACCGCCAAGCAGTTGAAGGACTTCGCCGCGGGCACCTATCCGT
>VAWT01000080.1 GCA_005883415.1 Actinomycetota bacterium
GAGGCAGCTATGGCTGGGGATGAGGAAGCGTTCGGCGGGCTGGTCGAACCGCACCGACGCGCGCTTCACGCGCATTGCTATCGGATGCTCGGATCGCTCCAGGATGCGGAGGACGCCGTGCAGGAGACGCTGCTGAGGGCGTGGCGCGGGCTCAAGCGGTTCGAAGGCCGCAGCTCGGTGCGCTCGTGGCTATACACGATCGCCACCAACGTTTGCTTGCGAGCGATCGAGCGTAGGCCGTCGCGTGTGCTGCCGATCGACTATGGGCCGCCCGGAGATCCGCACGAGCCGGTGCACGAGCCGCTGGTCGAATCGGTCTGGATGGAGCCGTATCCCGCCGAGCAGCTCGGCCTTGACGAGTCCCTCGCCGGACCGGAGGCCCGCTATGAGCAGCGGGAGAGCATCGAGCTGGCCTTTATCGCCGCGCTCCAGCATCTTCCGGCGCGGCAGCGGGCGGTGCTGATCCTTCGCGACGTTCTCGGCTTCTCCGGCGCAGAGGTCGCCGAGGCGCTCGAGACGACGCCGGCTTCGGTGTACAGCGCCCTGCAGCGCGCGCACGCAACGCTTGACGAGCGACGGCCGGATCGCAGCCAGCAAGCGACGCTCCACGCTCTCGACGACGAGCAGCTGAAAGGGATCGTCCAGCGCTATGTAGATGCCTGGGCTCGCAGCGACGTGGGCGCGATTGTCGGGATGCTCACTGAGACCGCGACGCTCGCGATGCCGCCGATTCCCAGCTGGTATCGCGGGCGCGACGCGATCGAGATGGTGCTGAGCAGCGTGGTGTTCGATGGCACGCGGAGTTGGCGGATGCTGGCCACCTCGGCCAATGGTCAGTTGGCGGTCGGCGCGTACGAGCTCGATGGCTCGGGCGTGTACGCCCCGCATGGCGTGACGGTCCTAACGCTTAAGGGTGACCTGATCGACGAGATCACCCACTTCCGCACACCGGCGTTGATCGAGCGCTTCGGGCTACCTGCTCGGGCGTGATGCGGCTCCGCGTGACCGGTAGACGCGGCAGGGCGTAGCAGGCTCGCAACCGCGACCGGGCTCCGACCACGCGAGCGATGGCGTTCGCCGCGTCACTCACTCGTGGACGTAGCGCGAGCGATGGATTCACCGTGCACGCCGGATCTACACGAATAAACCGAAAGGAGCACGACGTGAACAGCAAGCCGATCACCACATCACCCATGGTTCATCGCTGGCGCGCGTTCGGGGTGCTAGCCGTGGCGTATTTCATGACGGTCGTCGATCTGACGATCGTCAACACGGCGCTGCCGACGATCGGCCGCGATCTGCATTTCTCGGCTACGAACCTGCAGTGGGTGGCCACCGCGTACGCGCTCACGTTCGGGGGCTTCCTGCTGCTGGGTGGGCGGGCCGCCGATCTGCTCGGCCGCCGCCGCGTCCTGATGGCGGGGCTTGGTGTGTTCTCCGCCGCGTCGCTGGCTTGCGCGCTGGCGACGGGTGACGGGTTCCTGATCGGCGCCCGTGCGGTGCAGGGGATCGGCGCGGCGGTGATGCTGCCGGCCGCCCTGTCGATCGTGATGAACATGTTCGAGGAGGGCGCGCAGCGCAACAAGGCGCTCGGGATCTGGGGCGCGCTCGCAGCCAGCGGCGCGACGGTCGGCCTGGTCGCCGGCGGGCTGCTCACGCGGTACGTCGGCTGGCAGTACATCTTCTACCTGAACGTCCCGATCGCCGTCGCCGCGCTGCTGCTGGCGCCGCGGATCGTGCCCGAGAGCCGGCTTACCACCACGCGCCGGCGGTTTGACGCGTTCGGTGGCCTGACCGGCACCGGCGGGCTGGTGCTGCTGGTGTACGCGATCTCGCAGGCGCCGCGGTACGGCTGGGGCGGCACACGAACGGTCGCGGTGCTCGCGGCGGCCGCGGCGCTGCTGGCCGCGTTCGTGGTGATCGAGCGCCGGGTCGAGTCACCGTTGCTCCCGCTTGAGATCTTCCGGCGGCGCACGCTGACCGGGGCGAACACCGCGGGACTGCTGCTGGGCGGCAGCTTCTACGCGTTCTTCTTCGTCGGCACGCTGTACATGCAGCAGGTGCTGCACTACAGCGCGCTGCAGTCCGGGGTGGCGTGGCTGGCCGCGTCCGTAACGTCGGTCGCGCTGGCCGGCCTCTCGCAATACCTCGTCACCCGCATCGGTCCGAAGGTCGTGATGGCGATCGGGATGACGCTGATCGGCGCGGGCGTGCTCTGGGCGACTCAGGTCCCCGTCCACGGCCACTACATAGGCAACCTGCTCGGGCCGTTCGCCGTCGCCGGCGCGGGGACCGCGTTCGCGTTCATCCCGATCTCGATCGCTGGCCTGGCAGGCGTCGAGGAGCATCGGGCCGGGCTCGCATCCGGACTGTTGAACACGAGCCAGAACCTCGGCGGAGCGATCGGGATCGCGATCGCCTCGAGCGTCGCCGCCACCCACACCGAGGCACTGCTGCACGCCGGGCACACGGTGCCTGCGGCGCTCACCGGCGGCTTCCAGCACGCGCTCTGGGCGCTCGGCGCGATCGCGCTAATCGCTCTCCCGGCGATCTTCACGCTCGTGCGCCGAAACGAGCCCTCAGACGCCAGGCGCAAGACCCCCATGCACGAGCCGCAGCTAGCGCCCGCCTCGGCCAACTGAAGGAGAAACGAGTCCATGTCCACCAGAGCCGCAGAGTTCAACGCCCGGGTAATCCGCGAGTTCCGCGAATACGGAGGACGCGTGGGCGGCGCCTTCGAGGGAACGCCTCTCCTGCTGCTTCACCACACCGGCGCCGAGTCGGGCGCAAGCCGGGTCAACCCGGTCGGACACCTCCGAGACGGCGGGCGCTACGTGATCTTCGCCTCGAACGGCGGCGCGCCGCGCGATCCGATCTGGGTCGGCAATCTCAGGGCCGAGCCCCGCACGAGCATCGAGGTGGCGAGCGAGACCATCGACGTCGTCGCCGGGCAGGCCACGGGCGAGGAGCGCGAGCGCCTGTTCGCGCTGGGAGCCGCGCGCTTCCCGCAGCTCGCCGAGTTCGCGCGCAAGACCGATCGCGTCATCCCCGTGATCGCACTCACCAAGACCACGGAGACACAACCATGACCCCCACCAGCTTTTCAGAACGGACCACGATCGTCGTCGGCGCATCCCGAGGCCTCGGCCGCGGGATCGCGACCTCCCTTGCCGAGGTCGGCGCTCCCATCGTCGCCGTCGCTCGGAGCCGAGCCGTGCTCGCCGAGCTCGCCCACGGCGCCGCGAACATCCACACCGAGGTCGCCGACGCGGCTGATCCGACGGTCGCCGGCGCCCTCCTGGACCGCCATGCGCCGAGCAACCTGATCCTCGTCGCGGGCGCCAGCCCGCTCATGCCCCCTCCAGCACCAGACCTGGGAGACGTTCTCGGTCAACTGGCACACCGACGTCCGGATCGCGGATTGCGCGGCAGGCGCGTCTTTGCTCCTTAGGTGGATCGCATCGGGCTACGCGGACCGTTCCGGTCGTCGCGAGGCGTGTAGTCGAGCCGCTACCTCGCGCCACGCCTGCTGTTTGTTTCCGATTGAGGAGCGAGGCCGGCGCAGGCCAGCCTGGGCGCGTCGATGTGATGCGCTGAGACCTCTCTGCGTGCGAGTTGTGGTCGGGAGCTGTGCGCCTCGCGGCCGCTCAACTTGCTGCTGGTTGCTGGTGTGCTGCGGGCTCCCAGTCTCGAATCGCGGCGACGATTTCCTCGGCGGCGTCCTCTTGGATGTAGTGGCCGGCACCTTCGAGGATCACGGTGCGGTGGTTGGGGAAGATCCGCTCCCACCGCTGACGTGCGGGCTCCTTGAAGGCGATGTCTTTGGTCGGCCAGACAAGGAGAGCCGGCCGGTCGCTCACCTGAGTCAGGCCTTGCTCGATGTCGGCGAGGAATGGTCTGCTGCGAAGGATCTCGCGTGGGAACACGTGCACGGGCCGGCGCGACTCGGGCGTCGGAAATGGCCCCCGGTAGGCGTCCATCACCTCCGGAGGGAGCCTTTGAAGCTTCATGCTGCCTGGGATTGCCTTCTCGACGAAGAAGTTGCGTCGCAGGATTAGGTAGCTGCCGATCGGGCCCCCGAGCAGCCTGGAGAAGATCTGGGTGCCTGGGTCGGATTTCGGCCACGCCCACGTGTTGCCGATCACGAATGCGGCGAAGCGCTCGGGATGCCTGGTTGCGGCCGCGAAACCGATTGGACCGCCCCAATCCTGGACCATCATCGTGATATCCGATAGGTCGAGCTGCGCGACGAGCTGCTCGAGCACGGCTGCGTGCTCGCGGGGCGTGTATCCGTAGCCGGGGGCAGCGCGCGAGAGCCCGAAGCCCGGGTGGTCGGGAGC
>VAWT01000081.1 GCA_005883415.1 Actinomycetota bacterium
CGTAGTCGAGCTCGCCGAGTGCGCTCGCGCGGGCGTCGGCCACCAGCTCCGCCGAGCTTGGCCCGAGCTCCGGCGAAGTGCCGGTCTCCGGGTGCCACTGCACGGGCGCGAGCAGGCCCTCAGGATCGCCGCCCAGCAGGGCGGGAAACGCGGCGAGGCCAGGCGAGATGCCGCCCCGGACCGTGCTGGGGGCTAGGCGGGCCAGCGCGCGGAAGAGCACGACTTCGGCCCCGACCGGCCCACAGGCCAGGATCGCGTCCGCCCCGGCGGCGGCAACAGCGGCTGGCGGGTCGCGGAAGGAGAAGCACGCGAGGATGCCGAGGCCAAGCGCTGGGTCTGCCCGCTCGAGCCCTTCCCGGGCGAAACCGGCGAAGCGACCGGTCGCGGTCACAAGAGCAATCCTGGCGGCGGGCCGAAGCGCGGCGACCGCCCGACCGAGCGCGACCAGGTAGCGGCTGGCCGGGGACGGCACCGAGACCACGCCGGGGAGGCGCTGGACGTCGTCCGCGGCCGCGCCGTGGTTCCAGACGACCGCGCCCGGCCGGGCTGCGGCGACCGCGCGCGCCGAGTCGCTGCCGTAGGGCCCGAGCACGAACTGGCATCCGCGCTCGACGAGCTCCACGTGGAGGCGCGCCGCGCGCGCGGGCTGGCTTCGGTCGTCCTCAACCACCAGCCGCGTCCCCGCGCGGCTTGCCCAGATCTCAAGCCCAGCGCGCAGCTGCGCGCCCTGGACCGCGTACCGGCCCGTCGCCGGCACGAGCGCCCCTACAGGTGCCGCGCGACCTCCTCGAGCGGCCTGCGCTCCGGCCGGCGGAACCACTCCTCCGGTGCGCGCGCTTCCGAGTCCCCCGCGCGCCGGGAAGCCGAGCGAGGGCACGATCTGCACCTTCTCATCCGCCTCGAGTCCGAACAGCTAGGCCAGACTGTCCGGGTTCGCGATTCCGTTCGGACAGGAGACGACCCCCACGTTCCACGCGGCCAGCATCATGTTCGGGGCCGTCCGCCCGGCGTCGAAGGCGACCGGACCCTCGCCGCTGATCACAATTGCGATCACCAGCGGGGACGCCGAGCAGGTTGGGAGCTACGTAGACGGTCTGCGCAACCTGGTCGACCAACCCGCGGTCCCCTAGCACGAGGAACCGCCAGCGCTGACGGTTCTTGCGCTTCCGGCGATGCCGCCGGCGTCGAGGATCCGGCTCACCGTGTTCTCCGGAACTGGCCTCTCGGCGTACTGCCGCTGGTCGCGCTTGCTCGCCACCGCGAGGGAGGCGTCCACGCCCGGAGCGTAGCGCTGCGCCGACCAAACGAGACGCGGCCTCAGCTCCGGTGCATCAGCTGCCCGCCGGTTTGCGGCGCGCAGCGAACAGAGGACCGCCGCACTGAGGGCAGTAGCCCTCCCAGCCGGGACGACCGTTGGGCAGGATCACCTCCCGCGCGTCAGCGATCGTGACCTTCTCGCCGCAAACGCACCATGCCTGCGGGCCGGGGGCCTGTCCCTCTGAGGGCCGCGAACTCCGCTCAACCATGCCCGACAAGCATATTCGTGGCAAGTGCCTTTAAGCCGCGCGCAGCTCGAACAAGCAGGATGAACGTCAGCGCTGACACAGGGGTGCGGCAAGACGCTGCTGCTGTTGCTGATGATCAGACTCGCGAGCATCACCCGACCAGTGGACCTGCCCCGGTTCGCGTGACACCTGGCGTTGGTTTTGTTGGTGTTGATTGTTGTTGTTCTGGTGGTTGATCTCAACCGTTACAGCGGTGAGAGCTGGAGCTGTTCGTAGGTAGCTGGGGCGAGCATCCCCAGGGTGGAGTGGCGGCGCTGGCGGTTGTAGAACGCCTCGACGTATTCGAAGACGGCGGATTGCAGCTCGAGCCGTGATGGCCAGGTGCGGCGGTTGACGAGCTCCTTCTTGAGCGTGGCGAAGAACGTCTCGGCGACGGCGTTGTCGTAGGCGTCTCCGCGCGAGCCCATTGACACCGCGAGCCCGGCCTCGCGGGCGGCGCTAACGTGAGTACCACGATGATGACCGCAGAGCCAATGATTACTCGTGGCGCCCACTACACGGCTTTGCTCGACACGATCGATCACCAGGGAGCCACCAAACTGCACGCCAGGGAGCGGGAGCAGCTGCTGGAGGCCGCGGATGCCTTGCTGTTCGGCGAGCCTGACAGCGAGCGGACGGTCCGCTGGGCCGAGGTTCTGATCGAGGACCTGGAGAGCAGTAAGCGGTGGTCAGTGGAGAGCTGTGATCAACTGCGCGAGCACCTACACGGCTGTGCTGCTCCGACCGGCGCGTCGTAAGGACCGAGCACCCAAGCCACTCGATTCGGCTCGTTGTGAGTGCCGCCTTCGGCGGGAAGGAGCACGAGTGCGCACCGGATCGAAGGTCTTGATTGGGATAGGAGCCGTCTTTGCCGTGGTGGTCGGCCTGCGGCTTTTGATCGCCTCGGTCAGCTGGTCACGTATCCGAGCGACCTAGAACAGCGGTGGCGACAGGGAAGTTCACGCTCGTCTTGGACCCGGACCGGCTCCAACAGCGTTCCGAAGCCGGGCGAGGCACACTTCCTTTCGTGTCCGAGCGGGTCTCTGGCCGAAGGACGATCGCGCTGCCACTGCGGATCACCAGGAGAAGCTACGACCGCACTTCGGTCGCCCCCAACGACTCCCGCATCGCGCCGACAGAGCAGCACTGCATATCCGGGTCGTCGGGGTCGCGTCGCTGAGGGTTGGAGGCGATCGAAGTGCGTCACAGTGCGCTGCGTTGCCG
>VAWT01000082.1 GCA_005883415.1 Actinomycetota bacterium
CCGCTTGGTCAGCTGCGACAGTAAGCCGCCAGGCCCGACGATCTCCTCCTCGGTACGAGCCCCGGCCAGCAGCTCGTCGACCAGCTCGTCCGACAACTTCTGGCGGATCTCGTCCGGCAACCGTTCAAGGATCCCAGGCGGAGGCGCCGACTCGCCTAACGGCTCGCCGGCGCCATCCCGGTCCAGACCACCATCTATATCTACTTGTCTGTCTGAGGTTGAAGGCATGACTCTCCAGTTCGGTCATGCCTACACAGATCCTCGGAGTGCGCCCAGTCGTTGGGGGTGGTCGTTTGAGCTGACCTGATCTGACATAAGCTCGTCGTCGCCTGCCGGTGTGAGTCCGGTCCGGGTAGCTGCCAGGAGGCCCGGTAGCAGGCTGGCGGCTCGGTCTGGAAACGGGTCGGGTCGAAGCCCAGCGTCGAAAGCCCTTTTGGGGGAGCGAGCGAACGGTCCGTAGCGTCAAGCGAAGCCTGCCGCGTCGTTAGCTTTGCCGCCTTCGGGCGGAGAGAGGGAGAGCCGAGCCGCGTTGCTCACGGTGAAGGCCATGGAAGGGGTGAAGAGCCTGGAGTGCAGCCCTGATGGACTCCCCGGCGTAGAGGGCTCGGAACGTTCGTATGGTGGCGGCGGGAACTTGGGAGGCCCTCCCCGGCCCGGTGGTTCTGCGGTGGATCGCCGGAGTGTTCGTGTCCTATAACCGGTGATGAGCCGGGAAGTGGGCGGGAGCCGGGAGGGAGTCGGAGGCGGCCGTACTACCGCTTGAGCCGACGGGACAACAAAACCCGCGGTGATGGGAAGGGCCGCTGCTTCGTTCATGCGTCACGTACAGGGAAGGGCCGGTGAGTGCCACATCGTGGCTAGGGCCATCGAGCAGGACAAAGTCCGAGAACTGCAGCGAACGCTTTACCGGGCGGCCAAGGCCGATCCCGGACGTAGGTTCCACGCGCTCTATGACAAGGTCCACCGCAGGGACGTTCTGGAGCGGGCGTGGGAGTTGGTGCGCGCCAATCACGGCGCGGCCGGCATCGACCGGCAGACCATCGCCGATGTCCAGGAGTACGGGGTTGACCGGCTCCTTGACGAGCTGACCGCGGATTTGAAGGAAGGGAGGTGGCGGCCGTTTCCCGCACGCCGAGTGTTCATACCGAAGCCCGGGCGTGACGAGTTGAGGCCGCTGTCGATTCCCGCTGTCCGCGACCGGATCGTTCAAGCCGCTGCGAAGATCGTCATCGAACCGATCTTTGAGGCGGACTTCCTGCCGTGCTCGTTCGGGTTTCGTCCCAAGCGAGGACAGCACGACGCGCTTCAGGTGTTGATCAATGAAGCGTGGGGCGGCAGGCGATGGGTTCTCGAGTCCGACGTCGCCAACTGTTTTGAGGCGATTCCGCACTCGGGGTTGATGTCGGCGATCGAGGAACGGATCGTCGACCGTCAGGTCCTGAAGCTTTTGCGTGCGATGTTGCGCGCCGGGGTGATGGAGGACCAGGCGGTCATGCGCAGCGATGTCGGGACCCCGCAAGGCGGGGTGATCTCACCGTGCCTGTGCAACGTCTATCTGCACCGGCTTGACCGGCAGTGGGCCGAGCGTGGGCACGGAGAACTGGTGCGCTTCGCAGACGACATGGTCGTGATGTGCCGCAGTCGACAGGAAGCCGAGCGCGCCCTTCGGGCGTTGCGGGCGATCCTTGGCGAACTGGGGCTCACGCTCAAGGACGCCAAGACACGGATCGTGGAGTTGCGCGAAGGCGGGGAGGGGCTGGACTTTCTCGGCTTCCATCACCGCTGGGTGCGCGGCAACACGCCCGCTTCGAAGCATCTGACGTTCCTCGCCCGCTGGCCCTCACGGCAGGCGATGACGCGCGCCCGCGATCGGATCCGTGAGCTCACGGACCGTCGCAGGCTCCGCGAACCGGTCGAAGATGTCGTGCAGGACCTCAACGGGTTCCTGCGCGGCTGGGCGGGGTACTTCCGTTACGGAAACTCCACCGACGCCTTCGACAAGATCACGTTCCACGCCTTTGCGCGCCTGGCTGGTTTCATCGCCAAGCGTCACAAACGGCGCACTCGGTATGGATGGGGGGTACTCACCCACTCACCCGACCGGATGGGGCTGATCGACCTCAGTGGAATCATCGTCGCGCCACGCCCCTACCGGCCGTGGCGCAAGGGACGCTGAATGCCGGCGGTGAAGAACGTCGGAGAGCCGTGTGCGGGAGAACCGCATGCACGGATCGAGGTGGCGGCGGGAGGAAACCAGGCCAGTCGGGCCAGCACGTGCCGCGCAGCCCAGGCGCCTCTCGCCGACCCTACCGGTACCTCTCGGTCGGGGCGCTGTGAAGGCCCCTGACCAAGATGGAGTTGAAGTGATGAGCAGTTCCTATGCGGGCGTCGATTGGGCGTTCGAGAAGCACGATGTGGTGATCGCTGATGAGACGGGCGAGGAGATCTTGGCGGCGACGTTCGCGCACGACGAGGCCGGGGTGCGGGGCTTGTGCCGCACGCTCGTGCGTCACGAGGTGACGCTGGTCGCGATCGAGCGGCCCGACGGGCTTTTGGTCGAGCGGCTACTGGACGCGGGGCTGCGGATCCTTCCGTTGCATCCGAACCAGGTCGCGGCGACGCGTGATCGGTTCAGGGCCTCGGGCGGGAAGTCGGATCGGTTCGACGCGTTCGTGCTCTGCGAGCTGGCGCGGACCGATCACCACCGCTTCCGGGTGCTCGAGCCCGATTCGGATCAGACCAAGGCGCTCAGAGCGCTGACCCGGGCACGAGAGGATCTGGTGGGCACCAGGACCGCGCTGGTCAACCAGCTGCGCGCTGAGCTTGCGGGGTTCTGGCCGGGTCCGCTGGGGCTGTTCACGAGCCTGCACAGTCAGATCTCGCTCGCGTTCCTTGAGCGCTACCCCGGCCCCGCGGACGCGCGCGGTCTGGGCGAGCAGCGCCTTCAGGCGTTCCTGGCGCGCCAGCGATATTCCGGTGGCCAGAAGCCCGCGCGGCTTTTGGCAAAGCTCCGCCGCGCTCCCGAGGCCCGGGTCGGCGAGCTCGAGCTCGGCGTCCGCCGAGCGCTGGTCCTGAGCCTGGTCGCGACGATCAAGACGATCAACGAGCAGATCCGCCAGCTCGAGCGGCAGATCGCGACCGCCATCCGCGAGCACCCCGACGGTCCGATCTTCCTCTCGTTGTTCAAGAAGCCAAACAGCGTGATCACGGCCGCGGAACTGTTGGCGGAGATCGGCGACTGCCGCGGGCGCTACCCCACCCGCGACACCCTCGCCGCCGACGCCGGCCAGGCCGCCGTCGCGGTCGAGTCCGGCAAACGCAAGGCAGCCTGCTTCCGTTGGGCCTGCAACAAGCGCCTGCGCCAGGCGTTCGTCACGCTCGCGGACACCAGCCGCCACCATAACCCGTGGGCGCAGGACCTGTACGCCGCCGCCCTCGCCCGCGGGCACGACCACCCCCGCGCGATCCGCACCCTCGGCCGTGGCTGGTGCCGGATCGTGTGGCGCTGTTGGCAAGACGGCGTCCCGTATGACCCGGCCCGCCACCGCGCGCTGCAACGCCATGTCACTGTCACTATCCCCACCTCGCCGGGCCCCCGGCCCGACACAGCCGCCAC
>VAWT01000083.1 GCA_005883415.1 Actinomycetota bacterium
AGGGATGCAGGTCACCGAACTTGCCAGGATTCCACCCGATTTCCTGCAGCCGGGTGACGGCGGTGGTCGGCGCGAACTTCCACGCGATCGCCCATCGTGGCTCCCTCCCGACTACGCCCAGGCGCCGCTGCAACTCGGCGTCGTTGACCTTGACCACGACGCCGTCGATCTCGAAGTCGAGCGAGCCGCGACGCTCCTCCCAGTCGCGGCACTTGGCCACGACCTCCTCTTCCTCTTGCAACAGGACCACGCCGGGGTGGACCGGAAAGTGCTGATCCCTGAGCCACTCCAGCGCGTCCCGGTGGGTTGCAAAGTGGATGCCCTCCGTGGCGCCGACTTGGTAGGCCCAGAAGGAGAGCGGTCGATCGGCCGCGAGCTTGGGGTCGAGCTGGCGGATCGTGCCGGCGGCCGAGTTGCGGGGGTTCATGAAGGTCGAGAGGCCCGCCTCGGCCCGGCGCTCGTTCAGAGCGGCGAAATCCGGGAGCGACATGTAGACCTCGCCCCTGACCTCCACCAGTGGCGGTGGATCGCTGGCCTCCAGCCTCAGGGGAATGGCCTGGATCGTTCTCAGGTTGTGGGTGACGTCCTCCCCCACCTCGCCGTTGCCGCGCGTCGCGCCGCGCTCGAATATCCCGTCGCGGTAGATGAGGGAGATCGCCAGGCCGTCGATCTTGGGCTCAACCACGAATTCGAATGTGGGATCCGCGATGCCCTCGCGGGAGAGGAAGTTGCGCATCCGCTGGATCCATGCCCGCAGCTCATCCTCGGAGCGTGCATTGCCGAGCGACAGCATCGGCTGCGGGTGGGAGACCTTGACCAGATCAGAGACCGGCTCGCCGCCGACGCGCTGAGTGGGCGAGTCCGGCGTGACCAGCTCGGGATGCTCGGATTCGAGCGCCCGCAGCTCGTCCAGCAGCGCGTCGTACTGGTCATCGCCGATCTCCGGATCGTCAAGGACGTAATAGCGATAGCCGTGGTATTCGAGCTGCCGCCGCAGCTCGGCGGCGCGCTCGGCTGGACCGCCGGCGGTCGCGGCGCGTTGGGCGGCGCTCATCTCTCGCGGCTCACCCCCTCTATCTCGCTGGCCGCCGGAGCGATCAGGCGGGCCAGGTCGTAGCGCTGAAGCGCGCCCAGGCCCTCCATATCGGTCAAGTCGAAGTGCAGCGGAGTGACCGCAACTTTGTTTTGAGCAACTGCTGCCAGGTCGGTCCCCGTCTCGTCGCGCTCGTAGCTGGCGTCGCCGTAGATCCGGTACAGCCGCCTGCCTTCCGATCCCTCGTCGACCAGCGCTAGCTCATCGCTGTAGACCCGTTTTCCCAGGCGGGCGACCTCCACTCCGCGCGGCGCGCCCCCGGGTACGTTCACGTTCAGCAGCGTGCCGCCGGGCAGGGGAACTCTCTCGAGCTCGGCCACCAGCCGGGAGGTGAAGGTCGCCGCCACCGTGAAGTCGAACCCTGCTCCGGCGCGGAAGTCGAGCTCGTGCGCGCTCGACTGCTGGGAGACGGCGACCCCGGGCAATCCGAGCACGATCGCCTCGAGCGCTGCCGCGACCGTGCCCGAGTAGGTGATGTCGTCGCCCAGGTTGGAGCCGTGGTTGATGCCCGACACCACCATCTCTGCCTCGAACCCCTCGATCAGCCCCAGGCGAGCGAGCCTGACGCAGTCCACGGGAGTGCCATCGGTGGCGTAGCCCACGGTGCCGTCGCCGAAGTCGACCTCCTGCACCCAGAGCGGGCGCCGGGTTGTGATCGAGCGCGCCATCGCCGAACGGTTGCCGTCCGGCGCAATCACGGCCAGTTGGATGTCGCTCAGCTCGAGCAGGCCCTTCCGCAAGGTCTGAAGGCCCTCGGCCTCGATCCCGTCGTCGTTGGTGAGCAGCACGCGCACGAGGGGTGATGCTAGTGAGCCACCCGGCCTCAACCCGTGGAGCTGGTGTGACCGGGGTCGGCCCACCGCCACCCCGCCAGCACCCGCTCACCCCCGTACCCCACCCCCGCCAGATACAGTCCGTGTGCCGGAGCGGTCTGACCGGCCGCGTCCCTCGGCTGGCCGGCGAGCAGGGCGCGGAAGGGCTCAAGGGACCGACGCCCGGAGGAAACCTCGAGCATCGTCCCTACCAGGACACGGTTCATGTGGCGCATGAATGCGTCAGCCTCGATCCAGAACTCGAGCAGGTCGCTGGGGCCGGGGTCGGCCGGCGCGCTGGCACGGCGCCAGAACGCGTGATAGACGTCGCGCCAGAAACGCACGTGGTTGGTCTCCGTGGGCGTAAAGGCGGTGAAGTCGTGGGTGCCGATAAGCGTTGCCGCACAGGCCAGCAAGCCGTCGAGGTCGACCAAGTGCGGCCAATGCAGCGCGCGTCCGCGCAGCAGCGCGCTCCGACCGGGACGGGCCAGGATGCGGTAGCAGTAAGCACGTGAGGTCGCGTCGCGGCGGGCATCGAAGCCTTCGGGAGCGTCCGAGCACGCGAGCGCCGCCACGTCGCCGGGCAAGAGCGCATTCAACCCCGCGACCGGCACAGGCGGCCCGGCGTACGAGGCCACCTGTGCCGTGGCGTGCACTCCGGCGTCGGTTCGTCCCGCGACCGTAAGCGGCACCTCGTCGGCGCGCAGCAGCACGGCCAGCGCCTTCGAGACTTCCTCCTCCACCGTCCGCAGCCCGGGCTGTCTTGCCCAGCCGGCGAATCTGCTCCCGTTGTACTCCAACAGGAGCTTCGAGGAGGCGCTCAGACGAGCTCCAGCAGCACCATTTCGGTCGAGTCAGACCGTCGCGGACCGAGCTTCAGGATCCGCGTATAGCCGCCGGCCCGCTCTGTGTACCGCGGCGCGATCTCCTCGAACAGCTTGTAGACCGTGAACTTATCCTGCCCGAGCGCGGACAGCGCTTGGCGCCGAGCGTGGAGATCGCCCCGCTTGCCGAGCGTGATCAGCTTCTCGATCTCGGGCTTGACCGCCTTGGCCTTGGCCTCAGTGGTCTCGATGCGCTCGTGCGAGATCATCTCCTTACAGAGGTTCATCAGCAGCGCCTTGCGATGGGACGCAGAACGGCTGAGCTGGTATCGCTGACGCTGATGGCGCACCGCAGGCTAGTCCTGGCGAAGCGACAGGCCGCGGGCGTTCAGTGTTTCGACCACCTCGTCGATCGACTTCTTGCCGAAGTTCGGGATCGCGTTGAGCTCCGCTTCGGTCTTGGTCACCAGGTCCCCGACGGTCTGGATACCCGCCCGCTTCAAGCAGTTGTATGACCGCACGCCAAGCTCGAGCTCCTCGATGAGGATGTCGTCCATGGCGTTCGGTGGCCGCGATGGAGCGCCCGGCGCGCCGGCGGCGAATCCGGGCTCGAGCACGCCCGGACCACCTGTGTCACGCAGCTCCACGACGCGGTCGGCGTCGGTGAAGATGGCCAGCTGGGAGATCAAGATCTCCGCTGCCTCTCTCAACGCGGCATGGGGATCGATCGAGCCGTCGGTCTCAATATCGAGCGTCAGCTTGTCGAAGTCGGTGCGCTGGCCCACACGCGCCTGCTCGACGTCGTAGGCCACGCGCCGGACGGGGGAGAAGATGGAGTCGATAGGGATCACCCCGATCGGCTGATCCGGGGACTTGTTCTCCTCGGCGGGTCGGTAGCCGCGGCCGCGCCCGACCGTCAGGTACACCTCGAGCTTGGTCTTCTTCTCGAGCGTCGCGATGTGGGCATCCGGGTTGAGGATCTCGACCCCAGACGGGAGGTCGATGTCCTTGGCCGTAATTTCTCCTGGCCCGGTCACGACCAGCGGCGCCTCGATTTCCGTGGCATCCGAGTGCATGCGGCAGACGACTCCCTTGAGGTTCAGGACGATGTCCGTCACGTCCTCCTTGACGCCGCGGATCGTCGAGAACTCGTGGGCGACGCCCTCGATCCGCACGCTGGTGACGGCAGCGCCAGCGAGCGAGGACAGCAGCACGCGCCTCAATGAGTTGCCGAACGTGTAACCAAAGCCCCGGTCGAGCGGCTCGATCGTGAACGAGCCACGGGTATCGTCGGCTGCTTCGGAGGAGATACGATGAGCTGCTCCTGCACCGGCGCCGCGATCTCCCGGCGCTCTGGCTTGCGCAGCACCTTCGCTGTGAGCGAATCGTGGTCGGCCTGCAGCCAGGCAGGAACCTGGCCGGTCAGCTCCGTGGCGTCGCGGATCACCTGCGTGGCGCTTGAGCGCGTATGGATCGCGATCACGTCGTTGCCCCGGAGCTGGTAGCTGGGGATGTTCACGCGCCGACCGTTGACGGTCCAGTGGCCGTGAAGGATCAGCTGCCGGGCTTGCCTGCGCGAGGCGGCGAAGCCGAGCCTTACCAGCACGTTGTCGAACCGGCACTCGAGCATCCTCAGCAGGTTCTCACCGGTGATCCCCGGCTGCCGGGAGGACTTGTCGTAGTAGATGCGGAACTGCTTCTCGCGCAGCTGCAGGCGGTACTCGCTCTGGCGCTGGCGCCCACGGCCGTGCTCGCCCGGCGGGTATGAGCGGCGCTCCACCCCGCACTTGTCGGTGAGGCAGCGCTCGCCCTTGAGGAACAGCTTCTGTCCCTCGCGCCGGCATTGCTTGCACTGTGGTCCTGTATCGCGCGCCAAGGCTTCAGACCCTCCTGCGCTTACGGGGCCGGCAACCGTTGTGGGGCTGGGGCGTGACGTCCCGGACGGCGGACACCTCCAGGCCCGCTGCCTGGAGTGAGCGGATCGCCGTCTCCCGGCCGGAGCCGGGGCCCTTGACGAACACCTCGACCCGCTGCAGACCGTGTTCGATCCCTTTGCGCGCGGCGGCGTCTGCCGTGACCTGGGCAGCGAACGGGGTCGACTTGCGCGACCCCTTGAACCCGGCGCCGCCCGCCGACTCCCAGGCCACCACGTTGCCCTCGCGGTCGGTCAGGGACACGATGGTGTTGTTGAACGAGGTCTTGATGTGGGCCTGTCCGACGGGGATGTTCTTGCGAACCCGGCGGCGGCCGCGTTGGGGCCTACGGGGAGCTGGCATTACTTCTTGGTCGCCCTCTTCTTCCCGGCAACCTGCATCCGCTTCGGGCCCTTGCGTGAGCGAGCGTTCGTCTTCGTGTTCTGGCCGTGGACCGGCAGTCCGCGGCGGTGGCGCAGCCCGCGGTAGGAGCCGATCTCCTGCAGGCGCTTGACGTTCTGCTGGCGATCCCTGCGCAGGTCGCCCTCCACCATCAGCCTGCCGTCGATCAGCTCGCGAAGCTTGATGACGTCTTCCTCCGTCAGGTCGCGCACCTTGCGGTCAGGCTCGACTCCGGCCTCTGCCAGCAGCTCGCCCGCCGTCGAGCGACCGATCCCGTAGATGTACGTCAGACCTACCTCGGCGCGCTTGTTGAGTGGGATGTTGACTCCTGAAATTCGGGCCATGTGTTTGCTCCTGGCTCTCGACCTCAGCCTTGCCGCTGCTTGTGACGTGGATTCGAGCAGATCACGAGCACCCGTCCCTCACGACGGATGACCTTGCACTTCTCGCACATCGGCTTCACCGAAGGTCGTACCTTCACGTTTGCTCTCTCTTATGGGTGTCTACAGATATCCCAGCGGCGTCGGCTCTGGCGACCGTTCCGGTCGCCGCTACCGCGCCGAGGCATGGCGCAAAGCGCCAGGCGGCCCTACGGGCGCATAGAGCGATATTAGCAGGGGACCCCCGTCCGGACGGCGCAGACCAGCGGCGGCGGGGATCACATTTCGCGGCCGCTTCACGCTGCTTCCACGGGCGGCTGGGACGCTGCCTGCATGG
>VAWT01000467.1:0-1059 GCA_005883415.1 Actinomycetota bacterium
AACCTCTACATCGACGGCCGCTGGCAGGAGCCGGACTCCAAGGAGCGCTTCGACGTCATCTCGCCGGCCACGGGCGAGAAGATCGGTTACGTCCCCGCGGCCAGCGCGACCGACATCGACCGAGCCGTCGAGGCCGCCCGCAAGGCCTCCTACGAGACGGACTGGCCGACGCGTCCGGTGGAGGAGCGCGCGGAGATGATGGAGCGGCTCGCTGCTCTGATCGCCGAGCATCAACCCGAGTTCCGCGACCTGATCGTCGACGAGCTCGGACACACCAAGCTGACCGCCGAGGTCTACCACTCGGTAGCGCCGACGCTGCACTGGAACTACTACGCCAAGGTGGGCCGGGAGCACACCTTCGCGGAAGTGCGCGAGTCCGACCTGTCGCCGCTGGCCGGCAACGCGGGCGGGCTGATCATGAAGTACGAGACCAAGAGCCTCCTGGTGCGGGAGCCGGTCGGTGTGGTGGCGGCGCTGTGCGCGTTCAACTTCCCGCTCGCCGGCATCGCCCAGAAGACGGCGCCGGCGATCGTGGCCGGCTGCACGGTCGTGGTCAAGGCCCCCGACCCTGATCCGCTTTCGCTCTTCGCAATGGCCGATCTCGTCACCGAGGCCGGCTTCCCGCCCGGCGTGATCAACATCGTCGCTGCCACCCGGGAGGCGTCAGAGCATCTGGTGGCCCATCGTGACGTCGACATGGTTACGTTCACCGGCTCGACGGACGTCGGCAAGAAGATCGGCGAGGTGTGCGGCGAGCAGATCAAGCGCTGCGTGCTCGAGTTGGGGGGCAAGTCGGCGGCGATCATCCTCGAGGACGCCGATCTTGACGCCACCGTGCCGCTGGTCGTCGGCTCCAGCGCCGGCACGAGCCAAGGGGAGAACTGCACTTGCATGAGCCGGATCCTGGCGCCGAAGTCGCAGTACGACGAGATCACGGCCAGGCTCACCGAGGCGTTCAAGAGCCTCAAGGTCGGTGACCCCAACGAGGACGACACCGTGATCGGCCCCCTGATCAGCGAGGCCCACCGCGAGCGCGTCCTCGGATACATCAAGAACGCG
>VAWT01000467.1:1074-2131 GCA_005883415.1 Actinomycetota bacterium
CCCTCATCCCCTATGAGGACGAGGAGGAAGCGATCCGCATCGCCAACGACAGCCGCTTCGGCCTGTCGGGCTCGGTATTCACAGGCAATCCCGTCCGCGGATTCGAGATCGCCCGCCGCGTTCGCACCGGCACGTTCCGCGTCAACACCATGTCCGCGGACTTCAACTCCTCCTTCGGTGGCTACAAGGAGTCCGGGATCGGCCGCGAGCACGGCCCGTACGCCATCGACGAGTACCTGCTGGACAAGACGATCTCGATCGAGCCGTCCGACGAGTTCCCCGAGGAGGTCGTCCGGGCGGTCCAGGCGACCCCGGCGCACGCCTAGCCGCCGCGGGGGTGAGTCGATGACCGCGGCCCCGGCCGGCCGGCGGGGTCGCCGTGCTCCGGCGATGCACGACCGAGCCTGGCTGCGAACGCTCATCGAGCGCGAGCAAAGGCGCCTCGACGCCTCCACACCGGAGTCCGCGCGCATGTACCGGCGCGCGGACCAGGTCCTCGTCGGCGGCGTCGCATCGTCCTTCCAGCGCCGGGTGCCCTGGCCGTTCTACCTGACCCGAGGGGAGGGTGCGATCGTCTGGGATCTCGACGGCCGGCGGATGGTCGATTTCCACAACGGCTTCGGCTCGATGGTGCAGGGTCACGCCAATCCGTCGATTGCCGCCGCGGTCAGCCGGCAGGCATCGAATGGAAGTCAGTTCGCGGCGCCCACCGAGGACGCGGTGGTTGTGGCCGAGGAGCTCGTACGGCGCTTCGGCCTTCCCAAGTGGCGTTACACGAATTCCGGCTCGGAGTCGACCATGGATGCGATTCGCATCGCGCGCGGTTTCACCGGTCGCGACACCGTGATGAAGATCGTCGGCTCCTACCACGGCCACCACGACACGGTCATGGTCGCCACGGGCGGCGATCGCGATATTCCTGACGACCGAGGCAACTGGCCTTCGGTTGCCTATGGAGCGGGGATCCCGTCTTCCGTAGCCGAGCTGACCGTTGCCATTCCGTTCAACGATGCGGCAGCGCTGGAACGACGGGTTGACGAACTGGAGCGTGAGTCCC
>VAWT01000272.1 GCA_005883415.1 Actinomycetota bacterium
GGCTGCACACCGAGCTGCCCATCGAAGAGCGTCGACGGATCTTGACCCGCTCGCTTACGGGGCTCGGGCCGTACGCCATCGCAACCGCGCTGGCCGTGGTGTCGCCATATATCACGCTCGTGATCTGCGCTGTCCTGGCGTTGTTCTACGCGTCGCCGATCGCGGCCGGCGTCACCAAGACAGCCGCGTGACGGCGCTCTACAGTTCGCCGCGTGCCCCACTACCGTCCGGCCGACGCGAGCGCCGCGCCGAGGTACGCGGGGGTGCGTACGTTCGCGCGTCTGCCGCACGTCGAGCCGACCTCCGCTGGCGTCGATGTGGCGGTGCTCGGCGCGCCGTTCGACACAGCAACCAGCTTCCGTCCCGGCGCGCGTTTCGGACCGGAAGCGATCCGCTCGGCATCGACGCTGCTCCGCCCCTATCACCCGGTGCTCGACGTCGACGTGTTCGAGACGCTCTCAGTCATCGACGGCGGCGACCTGCCGGTCACTCCCGGAAATGCGCCGCGAACGGCCGAGCAGCTCGCGGCCTCGCTCGAGCCGCTGCTTCGGGCGGGTGTCGTCCCGCTGGTGCTGGGCGGCGACCATTCGATCGTGCTGGGCGAGCTACGCGCGCAGGCAGCGGTACGCGGGCCGGTCGCAGTTGTGCTGCTGGACGCACACGCTGACGTCTGGGATCAGTACTACGGAGAGAGGTACTTCCACGGGACGCCGTTTCGACGAGCCGTCGAGGAGAGGGTGGTAGATCCTTCCCGCTCGCTCATGGCCGGCATGCGCGGCCCGCTGTATTCGCGCCGGGATCTCGAGGCGCCGCGCGAGCTCGGATTCGAGGTGATCTCGGGCGAGGAGCTACTGCAGCTCTCGCCCGACGAGTACGCCGCCCGCGTCCGGGCCCGAGTGGGCGACGGTCCCGCTGTCCTCTCGTTCGACGTTGATGTACTCGATCCGGCATTCGCACCGGGTACGGGGACGCCCGAGGTGGCTGGACTCCTCCCCCGAGATGCGATCTCGTTCGTGCGCGCGCTGGCCGGAATGCCCTTCTACGGGTTCGATGTCGTCGAGGTCTCGCCCCCTTACGACGCTCCGGCGCAGGTCACAGCGCTGCACGCGGCGGCGATCGCCTACGAGATGCTGGCCGTGCTGGCGGTTGCACGGCAGCGGTGATGCTTTAGCGCCGAGCCTGGGCGATGACGCGGTCCAGGTAGTCGAGCTGGACGCTGAGGCCCGCGCTGGCCGGGGGTGTGGCGACGCTCCTTGAGGGTGCGCGCTGCCCGCCTCCGGATCCACCCGTGGCCAGCACGATTAACAACACAACGAGCACGACCACGATCGTTCCAATCGCCGCCGTGGACTGCGTCGGCCGCAAACCGGTGGTCCGGAAGCGCCGGCGCATCGCGAGGGTGGGCCTCGTGCGGGCCCCAGAGGCAGGCTCCGACGTCAGCAATGCCGTGGCCGCCGTAACCGGTCGCTCCGCTAGCTCCAGCACCTCGGTGGCCGACGCGGGTCGGTCCTCGGGCTGCTCAGAAGTCAGACGATCCGCCAGCAGGCGCAGATGTTGCGGACCGCCATCGCGAAGACACTCGTGAAGCAGGACACCGCATGCGTAGAGGTCGGAACGCTCATCCGGGCGGCGGCCGCGCATGACCTCGGGTGGGACGAAGCGCGCCGTGCCCACCACCAGACCGGTCCGCGTCAGCGGCTCGGCGTCCGAGGGTCTCGCTACGCCGAAATCGGTCAGCCGGGCCCGTCCGTCGGAACCGATCAGCACGTTGGCCGGCTTTATGTCGCGGTGGATGATCCCAGCGGCGTGCACGTGCGCCAAGGCACTCATCAGCTCCCGGAAGACGGTCTCCGGGTCCCAGTCTGTGCGATGGTGCGCCCGCAGCCGGTCGGCCAGTGTCCCTCCCGAGACGTACTCCATCACCAGATAAGGGCGGGGCTCGCCGGCGCTGAAGTCGAACACGTTGACGAGGTTTGGATGCGACAGCCGGGCGGCGACGAGCGCCTCGCGCTCAAAGCGGGAGACGTAGGCGGCGTCGAGCGCGAGCGAGTCGGCCAGCACCTTGACGGCCACCGGCCGGCGGAGCCGGGTGTCGTCGGCGAGCCAGACGGACGCCATGCCTCCAGTGCCCAGAATCTGCCGCAGGCGGTAGCGGCCGCCTCCGAGCGAGGCTCCCACGGCCACTTCAGTCACTGCCATCTTTGCCTCCCCCCGGACCGTGGCCGTGGGGCTTGGCGTGAGCGGGTGGGCCGGGCTTTGGTGCGGCGGGGGCCGGCTTCGGCGGGGGAGCGGAAGTGGGCGAGGCTGTGGTGATCGCCGGGGCCGGCGCGTGTACCTCAGCCCCAATCCTGCTGTTCACCTGGACCAAGCCGATCAGGATCGAGTGAGCATCGGCAGAGGACAGGTGCCCTTCCCCGAGCAGCCGCTGTACGTCGGCTTGCAGCCTGGCCGCGGCTGCACGTGCCCCGCTGGGGTTGCTGGCCGTGGCCGCGGTCCGGATCGCACTTACGTCATTGCGCAGGGTCGCCGAGTCCTGGGCGGCGAGCGGAGCGCCGGCCGAGGAGCCGCCGCATCCCGCGATCACCACCCCGGCGGCGAGAGTGCACGCGAGAGCGGTCCTCATATGGACAAAGGTTTACCCGAGGGCGATGCCCGTAAAAGCTACTCGGAAGGGCCCGTGACGACGCTCCCCCGCGCGTCGGCGCCGTCCGTAGGGGCCTCGGCGGCTCGCGCAGCGCCCTCGGCGCCGGCCAGATCCGGATTCCACGAGTACGCGTACTGGGGCTTGTCGTGCTCCCGCCACAGAGACGTCAGCCGTAGCGGACGGAACGTATCCCACATCACGGCCAGCTCGTCGGTCCGCTTGGCGCCCAGAGCCTTCTCGACGGCCCCGGGCTGCGGCCCGTGCGGCAGTCCGGAGGGATGCACGGTGACGCAGCCAACCTCGACCCCTTTGCGCGCCCGATAGTCGCCGTCCGCGTAGAACATCACCTCTTCGGACTGGATGTTCGAGTGGTGGTACGGAAGGGGAACGGCCTCCGGGTCCCAGTCGAGCAACCTCGGCGCGAATGTGCACAGCACGAACCCCTGGCCCTGGAAGGTCTGGTGCATGGGCGGCGGCAGATGGAACCGGCCCGCGCGCGGTTCGAAGTCGTCGGCGTTAAAGGTGTACGGCCACACGTAGCCGTCCCACCCCACGACGTCGAACGGATGGCGGTCGAGCATGTAGTCCTGAAGCCCGTCGCCCACGCGGACCGTGAGGCGGTACTCACCGGCTTCGTCGCGGGTCTCGAGCTCCTCCGGCATTCGGAAGTCCCGCTGCGAGAACGGCGCGTGCTCGAGCAGCTGGCCATAGCGGTTGCGATACCGGGCCGGCGTCTCGATCTCCCCCGGGGTGTGAAAGCAGAGCCAGAACTGCTCTTGTGAGTCCAGCTCCCAGGTGACGGTCGTGCCGCGGGGAATGACCAGGTAATCGCGCTCGCGGAACGGCACGCGGCCGAGCAAAGTCCTCAGCACCCCGCCGCCTCGGTGAACGTAGATGACCTCGTCGCCCTGACCGTTGCGATAGAACCCGGCCAGCTGGTCGGTGGGCTTGCAGACCGACACCTCGAGGTCGCCATTGAACATGAGCACTCGCCTGCCGCTCAACGGATCGCCTCCGGGCTCGACCGCCTGCAAGTCGGTGAGCCTGTGCACGTGCGCCTCTGGTGTCCACTCCTCTCGCTGGATCGGGGCCAGCTTGCGCACCTCCGCGATCCGGCATGGGGAGTTCAGGTGGTAGAGGATCGACTCGTTGCCTGAGAACCCCTCGTAGCCCATCACTTCCTCGACCAGCAGCCGCCCGTCGTCGCGGAACTGGGCGTGGCGCTTTGGAGGGAGTTGACCGAGGGCCGCGTACCGCATTGACCTAAAGGTTGCCGCGCTTGGCCTGCTCGCGCTCGATGGCTTCGAACAGGGCCTTGAAGTTTCCCTCGCCGAAGCCCCGAGCGCCGTGGCGCTCGATCAGCTCGAAGAAGATCGTCGGCCGATCGCCCAGCGGAGCGGTGAAGATCTGGAGCAGGTAACCCTCGTCGTCGCGATCGACGAGGATTCCCAGCCTTTGCAGGTCCTCCAGGGACTCCGATATGTCTCCTACCCGCCCAGGCACCTCCTCGTAATAGCTCTCGGGCGTCTGCAGGAAGCGGATCCCACGCTGGCGCAGCTCGGCAACCGTGCGGACGATGTCGTGGGTGGTCAACGCTATGTGCTGCGCGCCGGGCCCCTCGTAGAACTCGAGGTACTCGTCGATCTGCGACTTGCGCTTGCCCTCAGCTGGTTCGTTTATCGGGAACTTGACTCTCCCGTTCCCTCCGGTGACGACTTTCGACATGAGCGCCGAGTACTCGGTGGAGATGGCCTCATCGGTGAAATGGATCATCTCCGTCATTCCGAACACGTTCTCGTAGTAGGACACCCAGTGGTTCATGGCCCCCAGCTCGACATTGCCCACGATGTGATCGATGTCGTGGACGTGGTCGGTGCTCGAGCTATCGACCGCGATGAGCTCGAACCCCGGCAAGAACGCATCACCGTAGTCGGAGCGATCGACGAACCGGTGAATCGTCTCCCCGTAGGTGGCGACGTCGGCGAGCCGGACGCTGCCGTGGTCGTCCTCGATCGTGCGCGGTTCGCTGACCCCCGGGGCTCCCCGCTTGGTGGCTTCGTGGTAGGCGCGGTCGACGTCCGGCACTGATAGCGCGATCACCTTGACGCCATCTCCGTGCAGAGCGTGATGGCGTGCGATGTCCGTCCCGGAGTGAAGGGTCCCCGTTAGCACGAGCCTGATGTCTCCCTGCTGCAGGACGCGCGAAGTGCGGTCTCGCAATCCGGTCTCGAGCCCGCTAAACGCCATTTCGCGGAAGCCGAACGCATGGCGGAAGTAGTAGCTCGCTTGCGCGGCGTTGCCCACCCAGAGCTCGACGTGGTCGACGCCGTGCAGCGGCATGTAATCGGTCTCGCCCGCGGGGCGCACCGCCTCAGGTGTTGTTGCCATCCAATCCTCCAGAGCGTTGCACCGCCAGCTGTTGGGCGGCGATCAGGTTGTTCGTGCCGGCGCGAGACGCGCGGTCGTAGATCTCGTTCAGCGTGTCGCCGATCCGCTCGATCGAACGCTCCACGCGCCGCTGGTCGAATCCGTGCAGCTCGTCCTCGACCGCGATCAGGCCACCGGCGTTGATGACGAAATCCGGCGCCCACACGATGCCACGCTCGAGGAGGGCATCGGCCGCCAGATCGCTCGCAAGCTGGTTGTTGGCGGCACCGGCCACGACCGAGACCTGCAGGCGCGAGATCGTGTCCAGATCGAGCATCCCGCCCAGGGCGCACGGGGCGAGTACGTCAGCCTCGGCGCCGATCGCGTCCTCGGGCGTCATCCAT
Source organism: Actinomycetota bacterium (assembly GCA_005883415.1). Taxonomy (GTDB): domain Bacteria; phylum Actinomycetota; class Thermoleophilia; order Solirubrobacterales; family Solirubrobacteraceae; genus Palsa-465. Next base: position 5,416 of record VAWT01000272.1, read on the forward strand.
TGCGCTCCGAGCTGCTCCGCCAGCACCAGCTTGGCGTCGTTGACATCTGCGACGGTCAGCCGGGCGCCGGCGTCGTGTAGGCGGTTTGCCAAATGGGAGCCGACGTGTCCCAGCCCCACGATCACGATGTGGCGGCCGGCGATCGGGGCTTGGAGCGTCGTCCGGATCGCCACCTCGATGCCGTGGGCGGTATAGGGACTGGGATCGCCGCTTCCCCCCTTGCAGCGGGGACGCCCGGCGATGTGATCGGTGAACCGGCCGACGCATGAGATGTCGTCGATCGACGTCCCCGCGTCCTGGGCCGTGATGTAGCGGCCGTCGAAGGAATCGACCAGCTGGGCAAAGTCGTGTAGCGCCAGCGTGCGCAGCTCGGGATCCGGTGGCGAGGCCGGCGGATGGGCGATCACGCCCTTCGCCCCGCCGAGCCTCAGCCCTGTCACCGCCGCCTTGACGGTCATGGCCCGCGCGAGCCGCTTTACGTCTGTGAGCGCGTCGTCCGGCGTGTCGTAGGGCTCAAATCGCAGTCCTCCCAGCGATCGTCCGTCCACGGTGCGATGGATGGCGATCGCCATGTGCAGGCGTGACCGCGGTCCGCGGCAGGCGCGAACCTCCTCGTAGTCGCTTGCGAGTACCCGGGCTGACGCAACTGCAGTCATCGGATCGAGGCCTTGGCGCCGACGCGCATCTCCGCGACCGACTCGTCGGTGCACTTGCGGAAGAACCCGCCAACGACGTCGACAACTTGCTGGATCGAGTCCGCCCGATACAGGACGGGCTGGTAGGCGGTGATGTCGTAGTCCGCCGTGCCCATCTCGATCAGGTCCAGCGCCCGGTGATCCATACCCCTGAACTCCTCGATCTCCCCGTAGCTCGACAGGATGCCGGCGCCGTAGGCCCGAAGCTCGCCGTCCTCGATGACCGTGCCGAACTCGAGCGAGAACCAGAACACGCGGGAGAGGAACTTCAGGTTCTCGTCCTCGTTCAGCCGCTTTGCTGCCTCGCCCGCGAGCTGGTGCAGCTCGCCGAATGTCGGCGACGCCAGCAGGTGGCCGTGTCCGATGACCTCGTGGATGATGTCCGGCTCGGGCGTGTAGAGCGGAACGGCAGGGTGGCGGACGTACTGGGTGGAGTAGAAGCGCCGGCCGGCCAGTGACCGATAGAACTGCTTTAGCGGGACCAGTCCGGCCGCCGGCAGATAGCCCCACCCGCTGATCGGTTCCAGCAGCGCGGAGACCTCGTCCAGATTGGGGATTCGGTCCGTCGGCAGCCCGACGGCGAGCTTCGCCTCGCAGTACTCGCGCACGGCATAACGCTCGTGCTTGCTATCAAGCTCGCGGCAGACCGTACGCCACACGTTCTGCTCGTCGTCGGTATACGCAATCTCGGGCGCGGCCTGCCCGGGGCCCCACTTGAGCGCCGCGGCCGCGATCTCGTTGCGCCGAGCCCTGTAGGCGGGATCGTTGGCGCCGGGATGGTCGTGGGCCAGATGTACGGTGACTTCGCCGCTCTCGTCGGTCGTGACCGGGGAATAGAGCTGGGCCTCTTCGTACATCCTTTACAAGATCGTTTAGCACTATCGGTTCAGACTTGCAAGTCTGTACAGCTGAGGGTTGCATATTGACGAGTATTGGGATATGGACACGTATAGTGCTGGTCAGATTGCCTAAGTTTGATCGTCTCGACGCTCGACTGATCGCCTACCTGCGCCAGAACCCGCGGGTGGGACTGCTGGAGGTCGCCAGGCAGCTCGGCGTCGCCCGAGGGACGGTGCAGGCGCGCCTGGCCAAGCTCGAGTCCAGTGGCGTGATCACGGGCCACGGTCCGGAGATCGATCCCCAGTCGCTTGGCTATTCGATCACGGCGTTCGTGCTGATCGAACTGGCCCAGGGAAGGCTGGGCGAGGCGGTCGGGATGATGGAGGCGATGCCCGAGGTGCTCGAGGCCGACGGTGTATCCGGGCCGCAGGACCTGATCTGCCGCGTCGTCGCCCGGGACACGGAGCATCTCCAGGAGCTGGTCAACGAGCTGCTCTCGACGCCCGCGATCCGCCGCTGCACGAGCTACATCGTCCTCTCGAGACAGGTGCCGCCGCGGACCGGGCCGTTGGTTGACGCGGCCGCGGAGAGCTGAGAAGCGGCCCCACCCGGCAGGGCCACGCCCGAAGCGCGCGCCGCTAGTCCAGGTGCTGACGGTGGGCCACCGCGGCGGCCTGGGTGCGGCTTTTCACTCCGAGCTTGGAGAGGATCCGCGACACGTGGACGCTGGCGGTCTTCTCGGCCATGTACAGGGCCTTGCCGATCTGGCGGTTGGTGGCGCCTTCCGCGATCAGCGCCAGCACCTGACGCTCGCGCGGGGTCAGACCAAACGGGTCGTCGTTCTCGCCGCTGGCGGCGACTGCGCCAACCGCCTCGCCGTCGGCCGCCGCGCCGTTTGCACCCGCGGCCAGGTCTAGCCGCGCGCGGGTGGCCAGGACTGTCAGCTCGTCCGCCAGCCATCGGGAGCCAAGCCCCCGAGCGATCTCGAGCCCGCAGCGCAACGCGTCCGCGGCGGCTTCGCGATCGCCGTCCTCGACGAACGCCTCGGCCGCACGCCAGCGGGCAATCGCCGCTCGGTACGGTCGGCCTAGGTCGTCCCACGCCTCCGCGGCCGTCAGCCACTTGCGAGGATCGCTGCGCCCGCGGGCCCGGGTCAGCTCTGCCTCCGCGAGTCGCAGCCATGCGCGCTCCACCGGCCCGCCCGACGCCGCCACCGCCCGCAGGCGCTGCATGTGGATCCGCGCGCGGGCGAGCGCCTCGCGCTCCTGCGGCTTCTCCCTCAGGTCACGTCCGCGCTGCGCAGCGTCGGCCTCCACCACCATCCCCACGCCGGCAACGCGGGCGATTCGCATCACATCATCGGTGCAGAGCTCGATCCGTCCCAGTGCGTTCTCCACGGCCGCGCGTGCGCCCGCCAGATCGCGCCGGCGGCGCAGAAGCTCAGCCTGGAGCGCGCCAAACAACCCGATCCACTGGGGCTCGGACGAGGCTGCGACGAGCGGCTCGAGCGCCTCCAGAGCGCCGGCCGCCGCGTCCTCGTCGCCATCGCCGAGCGCTTGGTCGGCCTCGCGGAGTTGACGGAAGATCAGCAGCCTCCCCAGCAGCCACGGCGGCGCTGGAGTCAGATGCTCGCGCGCGGCCCTCCAGTCTCCAGCCTCGAACGCCAGCTCAGAGACCGTCAGCGCGAGCCAGTCGTGGTCCGCACGCAGGCGGGACGGGGCCGCACCGGCCCCCTCGTAGGCGACCTCGAGCGCCTCGCCGGTTCGGCCGGCGAGGTTGAGCATGTCGGCAAGATTGCAGTAGCCGTAAGTCATGGTGTCGAGGTCGTCTGTCTCCCGCGAGATCTCGATCGTCCGCTGCATCCTGACCACCCCCTCGTCCACCTCACCGAGAGCGATCATCGCCATACCCAGCGTGTTGAGCGTCTCGGCCTCGGCCGCGGGGTGATCCACCTCGACCGCCAGCGCCAGCGCCTCCTCCGCATCCCGCACCGCCTCCCGGAAGCGCCCGCGCAAAAAGCGGGTGCGGGCGAGCCACGACAGCAGCCGGGCCCGTTCCAGACCGCCGCCGTCCGCCGGCAACAGCGCCAGGGCGCTCTCGGCCGTCTCCACTCCCTCCTGGCCGCGGTTGAGCGCCCACTGTGCTCGCGCCAGCCGGCCGAGGAGCGCCGAATAGCGGCGGGCGTCGGCGGCGGGATCGAGCTCGGCGAGCGCCTGGCGCAACAGCGCCTCGCCGCGGGCGCCGTGCCCGTCCTGCATGTTGGCGCCGGCGGCCATCGCCAGCAGGTCGACCTGGTCCATCTCGACCAGCTCCGGCGCGTCAGAGACCCGCGGCCAGAGCTCGAGAGCACGCTCGGCCAGGTCCGCCGCCTCGCCGAATGCCTGAACGCGTTCGGCGGCGCGCGCCGCCAGCACGGTGGACTTCAGGGCCGGGCGTTGCTCGCCCGCGGCCGCGTAGTGGTTGGCGACCGCGGTCGTTCGCTCCAGCTCACGGTCGTCGCTCGGGTCACAAGCGCGCTCGAGCGCGCGGGCCAGAGCGAGGTGCAGCTCCGAGCGCTCTCCAGGAAGCAGATCGTCGTACAGCGCTTCGCGCAGCAGGGCGTGGCGGAACAGAAACCGATCGTCCTCTCCGGCGACCAGCACTTGCTCGGAGACCGCGTCGCGCAGTGCGGGCTGAAGGCGGTCCGGTTCGAGCCCTGTCACCTCGCGGCCGTCAAGCCCGGCGGCCAGCAGCTCTTCGGTGTAGAGCGGATTCCCCTCCCCCCGCGCGAACAGGCGCTCGACGAGCTCTTCGCTGGGCGTATCGCCGAGGATGTCCTCCAGCGCCTCGGCGACCTCATGGCGATCGAACGGCGACAAGACGATCCGGCGTGTGCGGTCCTGTCGCTCGAGCTCCGTCAGCAGTGGCAGCAGGGGATGGCGGCGGTGAAGCTCATCGGTGCGGTAGGTGAGCATCAGCGCGACCCGTTCCTCTCGCAGGCTCCGAGCGAGGAATGCTGCAAAGGTGCGGGTCGAGCGATCTGCCCAGTGCATATCCTCCAGCACCAGTGCCACGGGCTCGGACTCGCACAGCAGCGCGAGCAGTTCGAGCAGGGCTTCGAACAGCCGCACCTGACCGCTGGCTTCGTCCTCCGCGCGGCGCTCGTTGGGCCCATCGCCGCGCAGCGCCGGCAGAAGCGTCGCAAGGTCAGAGCGCCCAACGGCGGTCAACCGCTCGAGCGCCGGATGGCGGGCGCGGACCAGGGGCCGAAGCGCGCTCAGCAGAGGCGCGTACGGGAGCTCGCCGTCGCGCTGCTCGACGCTCTCCCCCCGGAGCAGGAGCGCCGGCTCCTCGGATCCGGTTAGCCGCCCTTCGAGCTCTCCGACCAGCCGCGTCTTACCCACGCCCGACTCGCCGCCCAGCAGAACGACGATCGGAGTGCCCTCCGCGGCGTCACGTAGCGCGAGCTCGAGCTCCGCGAGCTCCCCGACCCGCCCTACGAAGCGGCTGCTCGTCAGCCTCGCTCGCATGTCCCAAGTATCGCCTGATTGCTCTGACGACGGCGGTCTGTGGACGGGTCGCGCGGGCCGCATCCAGCGCCCAGAGTGGGAGCCCGCGGGCCGCGCGTCGCTCGAGTTCATCGTTGCGCGCCGCCGCCATCGTGGCTGTCAGGTAGGGCTGCATTGCTAGCTCCTCTCGCTGTTCGGTAAATCCACGTGTGTCCAGCGTGAACTGAGGCGTCGTCCCGCACATCGGGAGGAAGCAGCGGCTTCGGCCGCCGAGACCCTGAGTTTGGGCTGGAGGGTCCCTTAGCGATCTCGGGCGCCTGCACCGGCAGAAATGGCCGCGAGCTGATGATCTCCAGCTCCAGCAGACGACGGCGGAGTCGCTCGTTGACCACACCTGGGTCCGCACCCTCGCGGACGAGCAGGGATTGAGTCGCCCGCTCGCGTGCTAGCTCATCGAGCTCGAGCAGTTCGTCACGGGAGTACGGGCCCGCGGCAGACAGCGAACCAGGTTCGGGACGGAAGTACCACAGCTCCGCCCCCTCGTAGTGTCCGCACAGCGCCCGCGCGAGCGGATACTGTCCCGGGTGGTAGAGAGCGACGAGCCGCGGTTCGCCCGGAAAGCGAAGCCGTTTGGTCTGGCGCACCGGGAGCATCTCCCTGAGGAACTTGGGCACGCGCCGCCCGGAGGGCTCCAGTGCGATCACGCGGGGGATGCTGAGCAGGTCGCGCGCGTGACCTTTCAACTCGAAGTCCTCGAGCCGGCGTGGAAGCAATAGGACGGCGAGCGGCTCGGTCACCCCAGCCCACGGTAGCGTTCGGGTCAGCTCGGTGGCGGTCCCGGATTGGCCCCCCGCGGGGCGGACGCCACCGTTGCGCGCGTGACCGCTGTGGCTACCGTCAGGCTAGCCGGCCCATGGGGCGAGCTACGGGTGACTGTGGTCGTCACGTAGCTGCCGCCCATGGATTGCGTCCCATTGGTAGCGACCAGCTCGCCCTGCGCCGGCACCCAGGTCGCATTGCCGCCCAGTCCGGGCACTGGGTGCGGCAGATGGGAGGGTTCGTGCACCCCGGGTGAGCCAAACGCTTGGGCCAAGTGGACGACCGTGGTGTCGTACTCGGTCCAAGCTAGCGGCGATGCTTGGGCGATCACGTCCAGCCGGATACCTTCGCCGTGTAGCAGGCACTCGATGTTGGCCGGGTCGGAATCGGCCACCTGCATCTGGGCGGCGGCGCCGATGAACGCCTGGGCGGCCCGGAGCCCGGCGCCGCAGACGCGCGCGGCAACGGATGGAGCGTGCTGGGCCGTGGGCGCGGTTGACCGCGAATGGGACGAGCCGCCGCAACTGGCCGCAAGTGCGCAGCAAAGTCCCAACGCGAGCGTCGGCGACCGGCCTCTCCACCGGGGCGCGCCCACCTCCTTCGCCCGACATTCGGCCATCGCGCCCGCAGCGTACTCCGGCCTGGTTGGCGGCCGCCGAGGCCGGCGTGGTCGGCTTGGCGAAATGGCTCCCACTCGCTGCGAGACGGCCCGCTCGCGCCGGCGGCCGTGACAGCTACGCCGTCAGCCGGCGCTTGAGGCGCTCACCCCAACTGGGGACCCCTGGCTCTTGATCGGCCTCGTCCGGCGGGACCGGCGCTTCCTTGCCATTGGGCAGGAGCCTCCCGGAGGTCAGTGGGCTGAGCGGCGACCGCGTCGCGCTCTCAATTTCGGTCGCATCGACGTTCATCGGGTGGTGGCAAGCGGCTAGGTGGCCCGCCGGATACTCGGCCAGGGGCGGCTCGACGGTCCTGCAGACTTCCGTCGCGCGCGGACAGCGGGTGTGGAAGCGGCACCCGGGCGGTGGGGTGATCGGGTTGGGCGGCTCGCCGCCGATGACCATTCGTTCGCGAGCACGGTTTTCCTCGGGATCGGGAATCGGGATCGCGGACAGCAGGGCCTCGGTGTAAGGGTGGATCGGCTTTGAGTAGAGCTCCGTGGCCGGCGAGACCTCCATTAGCTTGCCGAGGTACATGACCGCGATCCGGTCTGAGACGTGGCGCACCACCGCGAGGTCGTGGGCGATAAAGACGTAGGAGAGGCCGAAGTCGTCCTGCAGGTCGTCAAGCAGGTTGATGACCTGCGCCTGGATCGAGACGTCGAGGGCGGAGACCGGCTCGTCAAGCACAATCAACCGTGGATTGACTGCCAGTGCTCTGGCGACACCGATCCGTTGACGCTGGCCACCGGAGAACTCGTGCGGGAAGCGGTTTATGTGCTCGGGGTTCAGCCCGACCCGCTCGAGCAGCTCGGACACCCGATTCTCCACCCCGTCTATGCCGTGCAGCCGCATCGGCGTCCCAACGATCTGGCCGACGCGCTTGCGCGGGTTCAGCGATGAGATCGGGTCCTGGAAGACGATCTGCACCTGCCGGTGGACCGGGTTCAACGCCCGGCGACCGAGGTGGGTGATGTCCTCGCCTCGGAACCGGAGCGTCCCGGCGGTCGGCTCAAGCAGTCGCACGATGGAGCGCGCGAGCGTGGTCTTGCCACAGCCCGACTCGCCCACAACGCCGAGCGTCTCCCCTTCTCGCAGCGCGAGCGAGACATCGTCGACGGCGTGCACCTCGCCGATGGTGCGATCCACGAGGATCCCCTTCTTGACCGGGAAGTAGAGCTGCAGGTGCTCCGTCTCCACGAGCGGCTGGTCGGTGCCGGTGAGCGACTGCTCCGCATCCCGCAGCGCATCGCGATCTGGTTCCGCGCTCATGCCGCCGCCGTCCCCTGGCCAAGGCCAATGCGGCCGGCCACTTCGCGGCGTCCACGCTTCTCAGAGGGCTCGAGCCAGCAGCGGTCCAGGTGCCCGGGCGCGTCGTTCAGCCGCGCCTCCAGCGCTGGCACCTCGGTGCATCGGTCGAACGCGTACGGGCAGCGGGGACGGAAGTGACAGCCCTCGGGTGGATCGATGAGCGACGGTGGCAGCCCGGGAATTGCGGGCAATCGCCTGGGCGGGTCACGATCCATGCGAGTCACAGATCCGAGCAGGCCCCACGTGTACGGATGCTGAGGGTCGTAGAAGATCTCGTCCAACGTGCCCTGCTCGACCACCCGGCCGGCGTACATGACAATCACGCGATCGGCGATGTCGGCTACCACGCCGAGATCGTGGGTCACGAAGATCACGCCGCTGTCGCTTCCCTGGCTCAGCTGTTTCATCTCAAGCAGGATCTGCGCCTGAATGGTTACATCGAGCGCGGTTGTGGGCTCGTCGGCGATGAGCACGCTCGGCGAAAGCGACAGCGCCATCGCGATCATCGCCCGCTGGCGCATTCCTCCCGAGAACTCGTGCGGGAACGCGCGGGCGCGCTGACGGGCGTTCGGAATCCCCACTCGCTCCATTAGGTCGACCGCGCGGTCGAGCGCGGCCGCTTTGGAGATCTCCTCGTGCGCCTGGATCTGCTCGATGATCTGGTCCCCGATCCGGTGCACCGGATCTAGCGACGAGATCGGGTCTTGGAAGATCATCGCAATCTCCGCCCCGCGGATCCGCTCGAGTTCTTCCTCCGATGCGCTCAGCAGGTCGCGTCCACCCAGCTTGGCCGAGCCGCCGAACCGGGAGTTAGGCGTGCGCGTCAGCCCCACCAAAGTCATCACGCTCACCGACTTGCCAGAACCTGACTCCCCCACGATCGCCAGTACCTCCCCCCGGTCGAGCGTGAACGAGACGCCGTCGACGGCCTGCACGAGGCCATCCTCGGTCTGGAAGGAGACCTTGAGGTCCTCGACATCGAGCAGCCGCTCGGCCATCAGCCCGTGAGCCGGATGCGGGGATCGAGCACCGCGTACAGGATGTCGACGAGGGCGCCTAACAGCACGACGAAGAAGGCTGTGAACAGCGCCCCCACCAGGATCGGGGGCACGTCGAGGTTGCCGATCGCCTGCGCCTCGTATTGTCCGATACCGGGGATGTTGAAGACCCTCTCGGTGACCAGCGCCGCGCCACCGAGCAGGGCGGCGAAGTCGAGCCCGAACATGGTCACGATTGGCATCATGGAGTTTCTCAGCACGTGGTTCCTGAACACGCGTCGCTGCGAGAGGCCTTTGGCACGCGCGGTGCGGACGAAGTCCTGGTTGACCATGTCGAGCAGGTTCGAGCGCAGCACCCGGGAGTAGAAGCCGACCTGAAGGAGCGCGATCGAGATCCATGGCAGGATCAGGTGGTAGGCCCATTGCGCCGGATTTGACAGCCCGCTGTAACCGGTGTTGGGAAATATGCTCAGCTTGAAGGCGAACAGGTACAGGAGCACCGCCGCGAGCAGGAAGATGGGTATCGACACGCCCACGATCGCCGCCACCATGAGCGCACGATCGGATAGCCGACCGGCCCGCAGCGCACTCACGGACCCGAGAACGATCGAGGCCACAAACCACAGGATCCCTGCGGGGATGACAAGTGACAGCGTGGCGCCGAACCTCTGGCGGAACTGATCGACGACGTTCAGGTCGTCCTGATAGTCGACCACCTGGCCGGTGAAGACGAGCTTCATCGTGTTGGCGTACTGGGCGTAGAACGGCTTGTCGAAGCCGAACTTACGGTTGACCTGGTTCACCGTGGTTTGGTTGGCGTTGCGTCCCGCGATCGCCCGCGCCGGGTTGTAGCTGGGGATGATCTCGAATATCCCGAACACGACGATCGAGACCGCGAACAACAGGGCGATCGCCGAAACTGTGCGGC
>VAWT01000110.1 GCA_005883415.1 Actinomycetota bacterium
CGCGCCCTTGCTGGTCTTGCCCTTGTTGAGCGCCGCTGAGTTTGAGCACGGGCTGGGGTGCTCGTGCCGTTCGTTGTGGTGATGGGGCTCGTGGTGGTGGCAGGCTTCGCGCGTTGGTAAACGCGCGAGAGCCCTCCCGCCAGCTTGGTCGTTGCGTCGGGAGGGCTCTCTGGATGCCGGAGGTGGCACCCGATGTTGATCGTATGCCCCGAGCGGGCGTGGGTCGAGGTTGAGCTGGTGGGCGGGCGTCTTGGCTGTCCGTCGTGTCGCGGGGTGTTGGGGCCGTGGGGTCACGCTCGGGAGCGGGTGCTGCGCTGCTCGTCGGGGGATCGGCTGCTGCGGCCGCGGCGGGCGAGGTGCCGGGGTTGCGCAGGCACGCACGTGCTGGTGCCGGAAGTGGCGCTGGTGCGGCGCCAGGACGAGGTGTCGGTAATTGGCGCGGCGATCGAGGCGAAGGTCGCCGGGCAGGGGTATCGCCGGATCGCGCGGCGGTTGGGGGTGCACGCGGACACGGTCCGTGGCTGGCTGCGGCGGTTCGCGTTGCGGGTTGAGCTGATCAGGGCGCATTTCACGCGCTGCGCAATCGCGCTCGATGTGGAGCTGGGGGCGGTGCTGCCGGCCGGGAGCGGCGTGGCGGACGCGTTGGAGGCGATCGCGGTCGCGGCGCGGGCGTGGGTGTTGCGGTTCGGGCCGGGTGATCCGTGGCGGATCGCGTCGCGGCTGTCGGGCGGGGTGCTGTTGGCAACACGAGCTCCCGCCTATCCGTGGGCGGGGTGAGCTGAGAAGGTCCCGCGCTCGTGAACGAGAGCGTTGGGATGTCGCATGGATGAGGACCGTCGCCGGGAGATCGGCTTGTTCCGGTACGCACTGATCCGGGATGCCGCCGATCCCGGCCTGTCGAAGGCGGAGCGGGGCCGGCTGGTCCGCGCGCTCGCCGAGTGCGAGCATGTCGGGCCCGACGGGCGGCTGGTTCGGGTCGCGCGCAGCACGCTTGACCGGTGGGTCCGCGGGTACCGTCATGGCGGATTCGAGGCGCTGGCCCCCAGGCCACGGGTCGTGGTGCCGCGGACAGCGACGGAGATGCTGGAGCTGGCGTTCGCGCTCAAGCGAGAGCGGCCGGAGCGGACCGCGGCGCAGGTCAGGGAGATCATGCTCGCTACCGCCGCCGGTGGGTCGGTGCCGGGGCTGCGGACGGTGCAGACGCACCTCGCCCGCCAAGGGCTGAACGTCCGCGCAGACGGCCGCGGGCTCGGGAAGGTCTATGGCCGCTTCGAGGCCTCTGAGCGCAACGAGCTATGGACTGGGGATGGGTTGCATGGCCCCACGGTGGCCGGCACGGCGGCGCGCAGGGCGGTGTTGCTCGCTTTCATTGACGATCACTCGCGGCTGTTGGTCGGCTGGCGGTGGGGCACCGGCGAGGACGTGTTCGGCTTGGAGGCCGCGCTCCGAGCCGGACTGATGGCGCGCGGGGTTCCGGAGGCGATCCTGGTCGACCGCGGATCGGCGTTCGTGTCCTCGCAGCTTTTGCGGGCGTGCGCGGTGCTGGGCGTGAAGCTGATCCACGCAAGCCCCAGAGCGGCGACTACGAAGGGCAAGATCGAACGGTTCTTTCGGACGGTGCGCGATCAGTTCCTGGTTGAGATCAACGACGGTGTGGACCTCGCCGAGCTCAACCGGCTGTTCTCCGCCTGGCTCGAGGTCGTCTACCACCGCCGGACGCACTCCGAGACCGGGCAGACCCCGCTCGCCCGCTTCGACGCGGCCGGCGCGCCCCCGCTGCCGACTCCAGCGCTGCTCAGAGAAGCGTTTCTGTGGAGTCAGGAGCGCACCGTCACCAAGACGGCGACCGTGTCGCTGCACGGCAACCAATACGAGGTCGACGCCGCGCTCGTGGGCCGCAAGATCGAGCTCGTCTTCGACCCGTTTGATCTGACCCGGATCGAGGTCGGCTACCAGCACCGGCCGTTCGGACTCGCGATCCCGCTGGTGATCGGCCGCCACACCCATCCGCAGGCCGAGCGCGAGCTCCCACCGCCACCGGCGCCGACCGGGATCGACTACCTCAAGCTCCTCGCCGCCAAGCGCGACGCCGAGCTCGGCGGGCACCGGATCGACTACGCAAGCCTCACCCAATCCGACGGCGACGGCGACGGCGACGGCGACGGCGAGGATCGTGACATCAACCAGGAAGGACGTGAGGGATGAGTATCGATCGGTTGCGCGCGCACTATGGGTTCTCGCGGATGCCGTTCGGGAAGGACCTCGCGCCGGGGATGCTGCACGCGCACGGCGCGCATGCCGAGGCGGTCGCCAGGATCCAGTGGTGCATCTCCGAGCAGGCGATCGGCGTGATCTCGGGCGAGTGCGGAGCGGGAAAGACGGTCGCCGCCCGCGCCGCCATCTCGGGCCTGGACGCTTCCCGGCACACGATCATCTACCTCGGCACGCCGGGGGTGGGGTTGCGCGGGATCTACGGGATGATCATCACCGCGCTGGGCGGCACCCCCCGCTTTCATCACGCCGCGCTGATTCCCCAGGCCCAGGAGCTGTTGGCAGCCGAGAGCGCGGAGCGGGGCAAGCAGGTCGTGCTGATCATCGATGAGGCGCACCTGCTCGACGGCGAGAGCCTGGAGGGCATCCGGTGCCTGTCGAACATGGGCATGGACCAGACCGCGCCGTTCTGCCTGCTTTTGCTCGGGCAGCCGACCCTGCGCCACCGGCTCAGGCGAGGCGCGTTCACCGCGCTCGATCAGCGGATCGCGGTCCGCTACGCGATCGCCGGCTTGGATGCCGAGGAGACGCAGAGCTATGTGCAGCATCATCTGGCGCTCGCCGGGCGTTCGGACACCCTGTTCTCCGACGACGCGATCGGCCTAATCCACGAGGTCTCCCGCGGCTTGCCGCGGCTGATCAACAACCTCGCCGTCGCCTCGCTGATCGCCGCGTTCGCTGCCAAGAAGGCGATCGTGGACGAGTCCTCCGCCCGGATGGCGGTCGCCGAGATCTCCGCCGAATGACACCGTCGCTGCTCGACCAGCCAGACGATGCCCGGCCGGCCGACACCGGAACGCTGCCGCCGCCGGCGGGCTGGCCCGCGCCCCCCGCCCCGGTCGTCTACCACGAGCTGCTCGGCGAGATCGTCACCCGGATCGCGCCGCACACCGAGGCCGACCCCGTCGCGATCCTCACCCAGCTGCTGGTCGCGTGCGGCGCGGCCGTCGGCCGCGGCGCGTTCTTCCAAGTCGAAGCGACCCGCCATCACCCCAACGAGTTCATGCTGCTGGTCGGCGACAGCTCGAAGGCGCGCAAGGGCTCCTCCTGGGATCACGTCCGACGGCTTCTAGCCACCGTCGATCCGTCGATCGAACCGCGGATCCTGACCGGCCTCAGCAGTGGCGAGGGGCTGATTTGGGCGGTGCGCGACCCGACCGCCCAGGACTCCGGCATCAAAGACCAGCGGCTACTCGTGATCGAGCCCGAGTTCGCCAGCGTCCTCAAAGCAGCCAGCCGCGAGATCTCCACCCTGTCACCAACACTGCGCTCCGCCTGGGACGGCAGGCCGTTGGCGATCTTGACCCGCACCGCCCCCGCTCGCGCCACCCTCGCGCACATCGCTGTGATCGGCCACATCACCCAGGACGAGCTGCGCCGGCACATCACCCAGGTCGAGCTCGCCAACGGATACCTGAACCGCATCCTTCTGATCGCCTGCCGACGCCAGCGCCTGCTACCCGAAGGCGGCCACCACGACCCGCTGGACGGCACCGGGCTCACCCGCCTGCTTCAAGCGACACTGAAGCACGCGCAGGGCAGCGGACAGGTCCGGCTCGATCCCGACGCCCGCGAGT
>VAWT01000111.1 GCA_005883415.1 Actinomycetota bacterium
GTTCACGTGCTGCGCTTGCAACGCTGCAGCTGAGCTGCCCACGTGACAGGGGACCACCGCGTCCGAGCGATTCATCGGTACTGCTGCACCAGCTGCCCGAGCGGACCATGGACGAGCGGCTCGCTCGAGACCGCTACCGAACCGGAGAACGGATATTCGAGGATGAGGGCGGTGGCCAGGGATACGATGAGGATTAGGTCCAGACCTGGATGGTGGGTCTTGAGGAAGAGACTTGTGCCGATGCTCACCACGGCCAAAACGAGGAGGAGCGCGACCAGGGCACCGGGAACGGAGGACTCCGCAGCCATCACGCGAGAGTGTCGCTGCGTGACGAGATCGTTCACCTGCGCGACCGCCGAATCGTAGAAGGTGATCTGGGTCTGGGTCTCTGGTGTGTACCCCCGGAGGGCGGTGGAGATGCGGAGGAGCTTCTGCTCGGCCATTCCGTCCTCCCGGCCAGCTCGCAGCGCTGGGAACTCATGCTCGCGGACTTCCACGATGTAATCGGCGACCGCCTTTTCGACCGACGCCTTCGGCGCGTTCGGGAAAGCGTCAGCGTCCTGTTCGATCTTGTTCAGGGAGTTCCCCTCCTCGCCCACGCCGTTGGATGCCCCGTTGTAGCTCCCCTGGAGGTCGACGACCACCAACGCGAGGAGGAGCGCAAAGAGCGTCATCACGATCGCGGTGGCAGCCAGGACGACCTGGCTCGAGCTCTCGTCTCGCCATCCAGCAAAAAGCGCCGCAGGAACAGCAGGCCGCCCACCGCGAGAAGCACCGGCACCGCGGCGAAGATGACCACCAACGCCCACTCGGGCAGCGCGTTGAGGAGCGTCCTGCCCACCGGCGCAGTCTGACAAACCTCATAGTGGGCGCACGTGCGGGCTCTGTGTCACTGCCCTCTGCCGCCGACGCCACCGAGCGTATGACCGCGGCGAGTTTGACCCGCTGCCCTACCTGAACAGACCCAGGGGCGGGCGGTCTCGGGGAGGCCGCCTTTGACAGCGTTTGATGGCACGGTTTTGGTGGCAGCTGTCTTTGGACCGCGTTGCGAGATCAGGGAGGCTTGTTTCTGATGTCCGGAACCCGCGCTGTTGAGCACAGGGAGGCGCCCGCCGAGCACCCGCTCGACCGCCTCACCCCCGAGCAGATCGAGGAGATAGGCGTGCAGTTCAAACAACTGCACGACGAGGTCTTCGACAGCCTCGGCGACCGCGATGCCCGTTACATCCGCAGCCTCATCGGACTGCACCGCAAGCTGGCGGTCGGCGGGCGAGTGCTGCTACTTCCCTCTTTGTTCCCGCCAGCCTGGCTGGCTGGAACGGCGGTGCTGTCGCTGTCAAAGATCCTGGAGAACATGGAGATTGGCCACAACGTCATGCACGGACAGTGGGATTGGATGAACGATCCGGTCATCAACTCCCAGGTGTGGGACTGGGACACCGCCTCTACAAAGGAGGCGTGGAAGCACTCGCACAACTTCATTCATCACACCTACACGAACGTGCTCGGCATGGACCGCGACTTGGGCTACGAGATCATGCGTATCGATCCAGACCAGGATTGGCATCCCGTCTACCTGCTTCAGCCCCTCTACAACCTGCTGTTGATGGGATTTTTCGAGTGGGGCGTGGCGCTCCACGACCTTGACTTCACCGCGGTCCGCGCGGGCAAGAAATCCTGGCTTGAGGTGGTGAAGGACTTCCGGGGCATCCTCGGCAAGGCCCGGCGGCAGATCGTCAAGGACTACATCGGCTGGCCGCTGCTCAGCGGGCCCGGGTTCCTGACCACGTTCGCGGCGAACTTCACCGCCAACGTGGTGCGCAACGTGTGGTCGTACGCCATCATTTTCTGCGGGCACTTTCCCGACCAGACATTCACCTTCACCCCGGAGCAATACGAGACCGAGAGCGAAGGGGGCAAATATCTGCGGCAGCTGCTCGGGGCCGCGAACATAGACGGCAGTCCGCTGTTCCATGTCTTGAGCGGCAACCTCGGCTACCAGGTCGAGCACCATCTGTTCCCCGACATGCCGAGCACCCGCTACGGGGAGATAGCCCCCCGAGTGCGAGAGATATGCGAGCGCTACGACCTGCCATACAACACGGGTCCGCTGCAGAAGCAGCTAGGGCAAGTTCAGCGCACCATTCTGCGGCTGGCATTCCCCGGCGGAAAACCGCGCCCCAAGCCGGGCGCATATGACGGGCCGCTGTTCCGGAGCCCAGGAGAACGGGAACTGGCGGAGGCGGCGGAAGCAGCGTCGAAGTCGGACTGAGGCCGCGCGCCGGGGTGCCGCGCTGGCGCTCAATCGTCGGGAGCGTGGGAGGTTAGGGCAGGCACGGGTGGCTGCAGCAAATCAGAGACGCCCGTCTTTCGTTGCACACGGAGCGCCGATCCGGACGGGCGAGCCGACAGATGGGACATGGGCGCCGTCGGGGTATTCGATGACCGCCCGGACCGGCGCTGGTGCCGGGTGAAGCTGCGTCGACTCCGCCCGGCCATGCCAGTAGCCGATCACGCGGCCCGAGCTTCCAACCCACACCCCACTCAACGCCGCGGGAGTGTCGTTCATCCAGAACGACGGCGTGGCCGGTGGCGAGTACGCGAACACCATCGGACGGACCACGCGCCTGGCTCCCTGCAGACCACGGTTCTGGGCGGCGAGCGTGAAAGCGATCGGCAGGCACGCATTCCGCTCCGAGATCGCCACCTCACGCCACTGGAACGACGCGCTTCCGCTCGCGCCGGCGCCGACCACCAGGGCCAGCGCACACAGCGCTCCCTCCGCACCCAGCGCTCCCATCACCACAGCTAGGGCTTTCATTGTTTGCGTTATGCCCGAATCAGCGGGACAACATGAGCGCGATCGCGGCGTCGAGCGGTAGGTGTTAGTGCTGGCTGTTAGCTTTCCCGGGTGCGGACGATCCTCAAGCTATGGCTGAGGCGTGCGAGGCGCGCCGGTGAGACGGACGACGCACGACTATGGGAGAAGCGGCGCGATTGGATTCGTCGCCTTGCCGCGGGAAAGTCGTTCCTGGACCTTGGCGGGATGTGGGGCGTTCATGGTCGCGCTGCGTTCCTTGCGGAGGAGGTGGGAGCTGAGCGCGTAGTCCTGTTCGATGGGATGGATCCGACCGCTGAGTTCAGCGCCGAGCATGGTCGTCGGGAGTCTGCGGTCCGCTACGTGCAGGGGGACCTGCACGACGAGGTTGGAGTCGCCGACCTCGGCGTGTTTGACGTCGTGTGGTGCACGGGCGTGATCTACCACTCTCCCAATCCCTACCAATTGATCGAGCACCTCAGGCGCTT
>VAWT01000112.1 GCA_005883415.1 Actinomycetota bacterium
CTCTGCCTTCTGGGTCGACCTGATCGCTGTCCCTACGCAGCGCCCGTCGGTCATACCCTCAACCTCATTCTCCCGCCAGCGGGGAAAAGACCGCCTTACGGCCTACACCGAGAAGTCCCGCCCAACATGGGCGTGACCGCAGTGGCGATGTGGTCGAGCTGGCCGTTCACGCGATCGACGGTGAATAGCCGTGGGCCGGGACTCGAGGTTGCGGGTTGCGAGATGATGGGTAGGCGGTGGATCGGCACCGCGCCCAGTCAACAACGATACAGAGGAGAAGGGAATGGCCACAGCGAGCAGCCAGCGAAAGCAGCAGGGGAACGGGATGCTGAAGGAGGCCTCGGGCCACGTCGCGCGCACCGC
>VAWT01000113.1 GCA_005883415.1 Actinomycetota bacterium
GCACCTCTGGGCCACGTCGGGATCGAGGTGCTCGAGCAGGTGAGATGTGTACACGGCCTCGAAGGTGTCGTCGTCGAAGCGAAACCGCCGCCCCACGTCGAGGTAGGTCAACGAGCGGAACGCTCCTGAGCGGTGGGCGGCGTAGCGCTCTTCTCCGATCAGGCCGACCCGGTGCAGCAGCCACGCCAGGCCCGGCACCCGGGCCACGAACAGGTGTGGGGTTACGTCGGTGTTGAGCCAGCCCGGCTGGACGTGGTCGAACGCCCCGAGCTGGAGCCTGCGGTGGGAGTTCGTCATCACCCGTCGCTAGCTGCCAGCCGTCGGACGTGGTGCGCGTCGCCACGGCGGATCGTGACCTTCTCCGAGTCGAGGTGCTCCAGCAGCGCTTGGGCGAACTTCCGCGACGTCCCGAGCTCGTCCCGCAGCTGCGCGAGTGTGACGCTGCCCTGATTCCGCTCCGCGAGCTCGAGCACCCGCCGCCGCACGTCGGCCAGCACGTCAGGGTGGTAGTGCAACGTCTTCGAGACGCGGACGGCGCGGCCGGCCGAGCGAAGAGCTGCGAGGTCGTCAGCGTCTAGCTCTGACTCGAGGGGGGGTTCGAAGCCTGCGCGCTTTAGACGCTGTTCCAGAGCCGTTGCGCTGGGTCGCAACCGCGCGGGGGAACCCTGCTCACGCGAGGTTCCCCCACGCGGCCGGCGACCCGCGCCAGCAAGCGCTTCATCGCCATCGTGCACCGTCTCCCCCCGTTCCAGCCGCTCGAGCCTCGCGAGCAGCTCACGACTCGGGCCATGCCGCTTGGGATGAGCATCGAGCACCACGCCGCCGCCCAGCGTGTCGGGTGGTGCGATCTGGCGGAGGACGATGCGGTCCCCGGGGGCCGGGACGAGCGGCTGCTCCAGCCGCACCTGCCAGAAACGCCCGCCGAGCCATGCCAGCCGTGCCGGGCTCTCACGAGTGCCGTGATGGATCTGGACGCGCTCTGAGTGCTCGGGTTCACTCTCCACGAAGGACAGCGAAGCGTCGAGCCGGTAGGTCGGGGCAAGGCCGGAGGCGGCGGAGGCGAGCACGTCGCCGCGAGAGGCCTCTCCGACCCCTACGCCAGTCAGGTTGACCGCCACCCGCTGCCCGGCTGGGGCCCGGTCGACCGCCTCGTCGTGAACCTGGACTCCCCGCACCCGCACACGGCGGCGAGCGGGCAGGAGCTCCATCTCATCTCCGCGGCCGATGTCCCCGGACCACAGCGTCCCCGTGACCACGGTCCCGGCGCCCCGGATCGTGAACACTCGATCGACGTGTAGCCGCGCCGGGCTGGCGCGCTCGGCGCGGCTCCGAACCTCGGCGGCCGCCTGATCGAGCGCCGCGCGCAGGTCGTCGAGGCCCTGGCCCGTGCGAGACGACACGGCGACGATCGAGCTCGCCCCCGGCAGCAGATCGGCGCACTCCAGCATCGCCGGCTCGGGATCGGCCAGGTCGCACTTGGTTACCGCAAACGTGCCCGTGTCCACCCCCAGCGCCCGCAACACGGCCGCGTGCTCGCGCGTCTGGGGCATGACGCCGTCGTCTGCGGCCACCGTCATCAGGTACAGATCGATCCCCGTCGCGCCGGCGACCATCGTGCGAACGAATCGCTCATGTCCTGGCGCATCGACCACCGACAGCCTCCTACCCGAAGGCAAGCTCAAGCTGGCGTAGCCCAGCTCGATAGAGATCCCACGGGCGCGCTCCTGCGGCAGGCGGTCGGTGTCCACGCCCGTCAGCGCCCGGATCAGTGCCGTCTTGCCGTGATCGATGTGCCCGGCAGTACCGAGCGTGAGCGGGCCATTCATGGCAGCGCAGTACGGACCGCGGCGGCGAGAAGATCTGCCTCCTCATCGGTCAGCGTGCGAGGATCAAGCAGGACCCGGCTCTCCCGGATGCGCGCGATCACCGGCGGCTCGCCCGCACGGAGGGCACTGGCCAATGTGTCGGCGCCCCGAGGGTCGTCGATTGCGACTACCGGTCCTTCGAGCTCCAGCAGCGGCAGCGCTCCGCCGCCGACCTTGGCAGTCGCCCAGACGACTTCCGCGGCATCGGAGCCGATGGCAGCGCGGATCCGCTCGGCGCGGGCGGCTAGCTCTTCCTCGCTTGACGAGAGCATTGCCAGCACCGGGACCTCCCGCCGCGCTCTCTGGGGATCGCGATATAGCGAGAGCGTTGCCTCCAGGGCCGCGAGGGAGAGCTTGTCGATCCGCATCGCGCGGGACAGCGGGTGAGACCGAGCGCTCGAGACCGCGTCCGAGGACCCGACCAGCAGGCCGGCCTGCGGCCCGCCGAGCAGCTTGTCGCCCGAGCAGCACACGAGCGTGGCGCCGGCGGCCACGGAGCGACTCAGCGACGGCTCGTCCTCGATGCGCGGGATCAGCACTCCTGAGCCCACGTCGTCGATCACCGGCACGTCGAGAGCGCACAGCTCCTCGATCTCCACGTCTGAGACGAAGCCGAGCGCCCGGAAGTTCGACTGATGCACGCGGAGGATGGCCCCGGCACGGTCACCGACGGCGTCAAGCGCGTGCCGGTAGTCGGCAAGGGAGGTGCGATTGGTGGTTCCGACCTCGATCAGCTCGGAGCCTGAGTGAGCGATCACCTCGGGGATCCGGAAACCGCCGCCGATCTCCACAAGCTGACCCCGGGAGACAATGATCGCCCGCTCGGGCCCGGCCAGGGCTGCAGCCGCGAGCAGCACGGCCGCCGCGCCATTGTTGACAGCAAGGGCCGCCTCGGCGCCGCTCAATTGGCCAAGCAGGTGCTCGATGTGAGTCTGACGGGAGCCTCGCTCGCCGGTGTCCAGATCGAGCTCGAGATTGGAGTATCCGTGGGCCGTCGCTGCCACGGCGTCCCGGGCGGCCGCCGGCAGCGGCGCTCGACCCAGATTGGTGTGCACGATCACTCCGGTGGCGTTGAGCACGCGGCGCAGCGACGGGCGCTGTAGCTCGGCCGCGATCTGGCCAGCCCGATCGAGCAAACGCTGGCTGGCTGGCTGGCCAGCCAGGATGTGGTCCCGTTCTTCCGCGATCGCTCGTCGGGCGGCCGCGACGGCGAGGGCGCGCGGAGCGTCGAGCGCCGCCGCCAACTCGTGCACTGCCGGCAGCGCGGTCAGCGCTCGACCGTCGGCGTCGTGCCTTTCACCCACTGGCCCTCCTCCTGCTTGAAGATCGGCACCTGGGACTTGATCCGGTCGATGATCTCTCGGGCGCCGGCAAATGCCTCTGCCCTGTGTGGAGCCGACACCGCCACGACCACCGACGGTTCAGACAGCGGCACGACCCCGATCCGGTGCTCCGCCGCGGCTGCACATAATCCGTGCCGCTCCACCGCGGCCGACACGATCTCCGCAATCTGGCGCTCGGCCATCTCGACGTATGCCTCGTACTCCAGCTCCGAGACCTCCCGCGTCACCCCCTCAAAGATGATGATCGCTCCGGCGCGCGGGTCGCGGACGAGCTCGCGCAGCGGCTCGACCGAGAGTGCCTCGTTCCGCAGTCGCACGTGCACCGCGGCCGCCGACGGCGAATCACCCCCTGACACCGGCGGGATCAGAGCCAGCTCGTCGCCCGAGTGCAACGCCGCCTGCGGCTCCGCGTACTCGTGGTTGATGGCCATTACCACCGGCACACCGTCCGTCAATGGCCGCACCCGCTCGAGGGCATCGGCCACGACCGCGCCGTCGGGAAGCTCGAGCTCAAGCTGATCTGAGCCGCCGGCGCGATCCCGCAGGATCGCGAACAGGCGCACGCGCACGTGCATGGCTCGAAGGCTACGCGAGGGACGACCAAACGCCAGTGTTGTCAGTCGGTTAAAGCTCGGGAACCACCGCTGCCCTCCGAATATCCTGCCCACCGTTCGA
>VAWT01000114.1 GCA_005883415.1 Actinomycetota bacterium
GGGCTTCCAAACGCCCGCCGCTCCTTCGCGTACTCGAGCGCCTGGTCGAAGGCTCCCTGCGCTAGGCCGACACCCATCGCCGCCACCCCGATGCGCCCGATGGCCAGCACGTGGAGGAACTGGCGCAGGCCGGCGCCGCGCTGGCCCACCAGGTTGCCAGCTGGGACCCGGCAGTCGTCGAATGTCAGAGGCCGCGTATCCGACGCGTTCCATCCCATCTTCCGATACGGCTGCCCGAGGCCGTAGCCGGGAGTGCCGTTCGGGACCACGATGTTCGAGATCTCGCGCCGGTCGCCGTCCCCGCCGGTCACGGCCGTTATCACCACCATTCCCGAGATCTCGGTGCCGGCATTGGTGATGAACTGCTTGGCTCCGTTGATCACCCACTGCCCGTCCTCGAGCGCGGCGTGGGTGTGCGTGTTCCCGGCATCGGAGCCGGCCTCCGGCTCGGTCAGTCCGAAGGCGCCCAGCTGCTCGCCGCGACAGAGGCGCGGCAGCCACTCCTCCTTCTGCTCGGGGGATCCAAACAGGTAGATGGGTTGTGTTCCCAGCGAGGTGTGCGCGCACAGGGTGATCGCCACAGAGGAGTCAACGCGCGCCAGCTCCTCTACCACCAGCACGTACGCGAGCGTGTCGCCCCCCGCGCCGCCGTACTCGGCCGGGAACGGGATCCCCATCAGATCGAGCTCTGCAAGCCGCCGCACGATCTCATAGGGAAACGACTTCGTCCGGTCGAGCTCCTCCGCGACGGGGGCAATTTCAGCTAAGGCGAACTCCCGCACCGTGGCCTGAAGGAGCCGGTGGTCGTCTGATAACGAGAAGTCCATCGCTTCGATTATCGCCCTACGATCAGGGTCGATGGCTCCAGACTCACCCCGGCAGGCGCAGGACCCGTCCGCGCTAGCGGCCCACACCGCTGATATCGACGCAGTCGCCTCGGGCCGAGGGGCGCCGGAGACGCAGCCCTCCAGTGCGACGCACGCCCCTCACGTGAAGCTCGGGCGCGTCGAGCGGGGTGGGCTGTCCCCCGCGATCATGGCCATCGTCGAGCGCGGCGTGCGACGCCGTCCAGCGCTCGCCCAGGGCATCGACGCGGAGGTCCAGCTCGAGTTCGAGGAGGGTTATCCGCCGGTGCGGGTCCGGTTTGACCAGCGCGACGTGCTGGTCGAGGACGGCCCGACCGTCGCTCCAGACCTGCGGGTGAAGGGCGCGCTGCCGGACCTGATCAGCCTGATGGTCACCCCGCTTCTCGGAGGCCTACCGAGTCCGATCAATGCCCGCGGCCGAGCGGCCCTGGGAATGGTGGTTCTCAGGAGGGTCCGGTTTGAGGGGCGACTGGGGCTGATGCGGCGGCTGATCCGTGTGATCCGCGTCTAGCCCTGACGGGACCGCGGGGGTCGTCCCACTACGATTGCCCTCAGTCGCTATCGAACCTGAAGAGAGCCAAATATGCCCAAGACCGTGATCCTGTCCGCCGCGCGAACCCCGATCGGCAAGTTGGGAGGCGACCTGAAGGGCGTCGACGCCACTGAATTAGCGGGGATCGCGATCGAGGCCGCGCTCGATCGGGCCGAGGTCGCGCCGGAGCAGGTGCAGCACGTCGTCATGGGTCAGGTGCTCCAGGCGGGACAGGGACAGATCCCCTCTCGCCAGGCGCAGATCAAGGCCGGGATCCCCAAGGAGATCTCCTCGGAGACGATCAACAAGGTGTGCGCGTCGGGGATCCGCTCGGCGGCGCTGATCGACACCACCGTGCGCTGCGGCGACATCGAGGTGGCGGTCGGGGGCGGAATGGAGTCGATGTCCAGCGCCCCTTACCTCTTGAAGCAGGCCCGGTTCGGCTTCCGGATGGGGGATGCCAAGGCGCTCGACGCGATGCTGGCCGATGGCCTTCAGAGTCCGTTTTCCGGTAAGCACATGGGCGCGGAGGCCAACGAGGTCGCTGACGAGCTCGAGCTCACGCGACCGGACATGGACCGCTGGGCGCTGCGCTCCCACCAGCTTGCGATCAAGGCCACCGACGAGGGTCGGCTGCCGGAGGAGATCACGCCGGTGACGGTTAAGGGCAAGAAGGGCGACACCGTCGTCGAGACCGACGAGGGCCCGCGCCGGGAGGCGACGCTCGAGCAGCTGGCCAAGCTGCCCCCGGCGTTCGGCGAGGGCGGCTCGCACACCGCCGGAAATTCGCCCGGCGTCAACGACGGCGCTGGGGCGCTTGTGCTTGCGAGCGACGAATGGGCTAAGCGCAATGAGCGGTCCGCGCTGGCGACGATCATCTCCCAGGCGCAGGTGGCCGACGACTTTCCCTACCTGGCGAGGACGCCGGCCAAGGCGGCAGAGAAGGCGCTGGCCAAGGTGGGGCTGAAGGCCGAGGACATCGACCTCTGGGAGATCAACGAGGCCTTCGCCTCGGTCACTCTGAACTCGATCAGGATGCTGGGGATCGACTCTGGACGGGTCAACGTCAACGGCGGTGCCGTCGCGCTCGGGCACCCAATCGGCGCCTCCGGCGCCCGGATCCTTGGCTCGCTCGTGCTCGAGCTCCGTCGGCGCGGCGGCGGGCTCGGCTGCGCCGCGATCTGCTCGGGCGGCGGCCAGGGCGACGCGGTGCTCGTGGAGGTGAACGGCAGCTGAGCGCCGATCGGGCCGGGGAACGGCGCGCTGCCGTCTTCTTCGACCTCGACCGGACACTGATGGAGGGCTCCTCAGCCTTCCAGTTCGGGCGAGCGGCGTACAAGGCGGGGCTGCTCTCCCGCCGTCAGCTGCTGGCTGACGCCTGGGCGAACCTCCGTTTCCGGCTACGCGGAGCGACGGATGAGACCTCGCACGCACTGCGCGACCGCATCTCGGCGTCGCTCGCTGGGGCGCGCGTGCGGGATCTCCAGCGCCTCGGCCCAGACGTCCTGGCGCGGATCCTGCCCCGGATCTACCCGCGGATGCTGGCGCTGGCCTACGAGCACCAGGATGCGGGCCGGCCCGTGTACATCGCCACCGCCGCCTCCCAGGAGCTGGCCACCGTGCTGGCCCGCGTGCTGGCGCTTGACGGGGGGATCGGGTCGCAGTTCTCCGAGGTGCGCGACGGCGTGTTCACCGGACAGCCGACCGGGCTGTTCATCTACGGCGAGGGCAAGGCCCGGGCGATCGAAGACCTCGCCGCACGGGAGGGATTCGATCTGGGTGCGTCCTACGCCTACTCCGACTCCGCCTCGGACCTCCCGATGTTGCGGGCCGTCGGCCATCCGGTGGCCGTGAACCCGGACCCGGAGCTGGCGGGCGCTGCGCGCCAGAACGAGTGGGAGGTTCTTCGGTTCGATCGCCTCGGCCGGCGGCTGAAGGCGGCTGCAGCGCTCGCCGGAGCGGCCGTGGCAGGTGGCGCGGGCAGCGCCGCACTGGCGTTTCGTGGGCGGGGCAGGCGCAGCCTTCCCGCAACGATGTGGCCGCGGCGAGGATTCAGTTGGCGCCGCCTAGCGCCGGGGCGGCGGTAGAGATCGCGGGGAGCCGGGCACCACGGCCCGGCTCCCCACGCGTCTCGCTAGGCGACTCGAGCCGCTGGTTACTTCGCTCCTCCTTCAGTGGCCCGCGCGGACGAGCCAATAACCGTGCCGTTGGCACACACGGCGTAGGCATGCCACGTGACGGGGACCGCGCTCGCGTTGCTGAGGAAGACCCCAACCGCGCCACCGTTGACGAACG
>VAWT01000273.1 GCA_005883415.1 Actinomycetota bacterium
CATCTCGAAGGCCTTCGCCGGCCTGGTGATCGTGGCGATTGCCGGCAACGCCGTGGAGAACACGGCGGGGATCGCGCTGGCGGCTCGCGGCCGACCGGAGCTGGCGATCTCAGTGGTGAAGAACTCCGTAGCCCAGATCGCCGCTTTCCTGTACCCAGCACTTGTGCTGGTGTCGCTCCTGACCGCGACGACGCTGACCTTTGCGCTCGCACCCGTGTACATCGGCGCGCTCTTTGGAACCGCCGTGATCATGTGGCAGGTGACGGGCGACGGCGAGGCCAGGGTGTTCGAGGGAGCGGCGCTGGTAGCCGCGTTTCTGATCCTGGCTACGGTGGCAGCCTTCGAGTAGAGCCTGACCAAGCCCTGCTATCTTACGTTTACGTAAGATGTCAGTTGAAGCGGCAAACCGGCGAAGCGCTCGTCCCCGGCTCGGCGTCCACCGCGATCACGACACCTACAAATGGTGGGCGCTGTCGTGCACCAGTCTCGGGATGCTGCTGGCGACGATCAACTCGGGCACGCTGATCATCGCGCTGCCCGACCTGGAGCGCAGCCTGCACACGAGCCTGCTGGAGCTCGTCTGGGTGATCCTGGTCTACATGATCGCCTCGACCGTGTTGGTGCTCAGTGCCGGCCGGCTGTCGGATCAGTTCGGTCGGAAGCGGGCTTACGTGGCGGGGTTCATCGTGTTCGCCGCGGCTTCACTGGGTGCCGGCTTCGCAGCCAACGGGACGCAGCTGATCCTGTGGCGGATTTTGCAGGGCATCGGGGGCTCGTTCCTGTTCGCGAACTCCGCTGCGATCGTCACCGACGCTTTCCCGCGCGAGCAACTCGGCCTGGCGATGGGCACCAACACGATGGTGGCGGCGGTGGGGCTTGTGATCGGACCGGTACTGGGCGGCGCGCTGGTCGCGATCTCCTGGCCCTGGGTGTTCTGGTTCAACGTCCCGTTTGGACTGGCCGGGAGCCTGTGGGCCGCGCTGGTGCTGCGTGAGCTCGGCGGTCAGGGCGAGGATCACACCTTCGACTTCCTCGGCACCGCGACGTTCCTGGTCGGGCTGACCGGGCTGGTGTTCGGCATCTCTAAGGGTGGGATCGAGGGCTGGGGCGAGCCGCTGGTGATAGGCGGGTTGGTGGCGGCCGCGGTGCTGCTGCCGCTGTTCGTCGTGATCGAACGCCATCAACGGGCGCCGATGCTCGACCTGACCATCTTCCGAAACCGCCTGTTCTCGGCGGCCGCGGCCGCGGCATTCATCAACGGCTTGGCTCGGTTCGCGCTGATGTTCGTGTTCGTCTTCTACTTCCAGGGGGTACAGGGCAACTCGCCGATCCTGGCCGGAGTCAAGCTCGCTCCGCTGGCGGTGGGGATGCTCGTGTCCTCGCCCCTGTCGGGCATCTGGGCAGACCGACGCGGGTCGCGGGGGCTGGCGGTGCTCGGGATGCTCGTCACCGCGGCCGGCCTGGCGCTGATGACGCTGCTCGAGCGCGGCACGAGCTACTGGGCCAGCGGCAGCTTCATGTTCATCGTCGGAATCGGATCAGGGATGTTCAACAGCCCCAATACGGCGGCCATGATGGGCACGGTCAGACCACAGAGGCGGGGGATCGCGGCCGGGGCCCGTGTGCTGGTTCAGAACACGGGCGCTGTGATCTCGATCGCGTTCGTGCTGGCGATCGTCACCTCCGCGGTGCCCAAATCGGTGCTGTTCAAGGTGTTCTCGGGGCTGGCCAACCACATCTCGACCGCCGAGCTTCAGCCATTCATCTCGAACATGCACACCGCGCTGTGGACGCTCGCCGCCGTCTCGGTCGTGGGAGCGTTTGTGGCCGCCGCGCGGCCACGGACACACGCGGCTGAGGCCGAGAAGGATGGCCTCGAGCCGCCGGCGGCGGTGGTCCCGCAAACAGAGGTGCAGGAGGCAGTGGCGTCATGAGCGCGACGACCGAGGGCAAGCTGCGCATCGGCGAGGTCGCGGAGCTGACCGGCACTACCCCGCGAACGATCCGCTACTACGAGGAGATCGGCCTGCTGCGGGGGAGCGGGCGCGAGCAGGGCAAGCACCGGTCCTATACCGAGGCCGACGTGGAGCGTCTGCGGGAGATCGTCAGGCTGCGAAGCCTGCTGGGACTGTCGCTCGATGAGCTCTCGAGGCTTCTGGAAGCGCAGGCGGCGAGGGCCGATCTTCGCCGCAAGCTTCAGCAAACCGAGCAGGCCGGCGAACGCAGGGAGCTCCTCGAGCAGGCCCTGGGACACATCGCGACACAGCTGGAGCTGGTGCGCGGGCGCCGCAACGAGCTCGAGAACCTCGAGCAGGAGTTGGTCGAGAAGCGGCGCAAGGTGCGAAGCGCGCTGCGCGAACCCGAGCGATGACGGTCCTCGCCACGAGGCAGTGGCCGCCCTGCCGCTGCTCGGACTAGCGCTGGCACTGTTGCTGCCGCGGGCTGGGGTCAGCCGTCGGGCCGGCGGGCGCGCCGCTCCGCGCGCTGCTCGCGTCTTCGCTCCTCGCGGGCCTGCCTGATCGCGTTCGAGCGTCGTGCCTCTGCGCCGCGCAAGCCGAACCTGCGCGGGCGCGAGACTGAGGAGACCAGTCGCTCCGGATCGGGCGTCCCGCACCGTGGGCACGCCGGCACCTCGTCGACGCGTACGAGCTCCTCGAACACCGTTTCGCACGATCGGCACCGGAACTCGTAAAGGGGCATGCAAACAGGATATGACGGCTCGGAGCAAGCAGGATCGGGCGAGCCGGGGCCGTAACCCTTCGGTGCAACCCGCGTACCTCATGTCCGTGCAACGCTCACTTCCCCGTGTGGCCGCCCTGTGGGCTGAGGGGCAGCTCTGGAAGCCGCGCCGGCTGGGCGCGGCTTCCCTGGCCTCGGCTTAGGCCGAGAGCGTCGCGTGGCACGCGGCCCGCTGGCACGCCTCCCGCCGCAGCGGCGCGCCCGCCTCCCACGCGCTCGGTTGCCAGCGGCCTGACCGCTTGCGTCGCGCTTGACATCCATACTGTCTGTATGTGAAAATCTACGGGGCCGCCGAGGCTGAAAATCTCGGCAGCGAGGCCGGCGGTTGGCTGGCAGGAGGATCAGGGTCGCCCTTAGGTCCCTTGACTCCGCAGATTGCCGACGTAAAGCCGGCCGATCATCCGAGACGAACGGAAACCAGCGTCAGCTGCGGCCCGTGGCGAGCGCCCGGCGACCGCTCGTCTTGTGAACTCGTGCCCTCCGTAGCGGTGAGAATCTCGCGGCTGTAGGGTACTTCCGTCCCAGGTGCAATCGCTGTAGATGAATCGTCACCATGACAAACCAGCACCGACCGCTAACCGGGAGCGACGCCGCCGGTGCGGGCGCGCTGCTGCAGGCGGTGAACGCCATCTTCGCCGGGGCCGGGGCTGGGTTGGGCGTGGTGGTGGGCGCGATGGTTCCGCTGCTCCTGGCCGGGTTCTTCATCGGCTTCTTCGTGGGGATCGCAGTTGTCGCTAAGCGCTTCCGCCACCTCATCTGAGCCAGTGCTCCTGCTTCGGTATCTCGACGTGGCGCTCGTGGTGCTGGCGGCGCCGATCATGCTGCTGATCGGCGTTCCTGCGGTCGGCTATCTGGCCGGCGCTGGAGCGTGGGTACTTCTGCGGGCGGTGGGAGTCGCCGTCGAGCGCGCCGCGGCCAGCGCGGAGTTCCGGGGCCAGGTCTCGATCCGGCTGGGTTACCTCCTCGGCCGGCTGTTTCTGCTCGCGCTGGTGGTGATTCTCGTCCGCCGGGGCGAAGGCCGCGATGCGGCACTCGCGGCGCTGCTGGTGATCGTGTTCGCATTCACCGTGCAGCTCGCCTGCTCAGCTATGACTCGACCGAGGCGCCGATGAGCAAAGCAACGAAGGTTCTCCTGGCGATCGGCGTCTTCTACGTCGCCGTTCTGATCGGGCTAGTGGCCGCCTACGGGGTCAGCACGCACAAGAACAACACCTTCCAGGTCCAGAACGAGTTCAAGCTGGTCAACTGGGTCAGCCTCGGCCTGCTCAGCATCAACCGGGCGGTGGTCTACCTGTTCTTGGCCGCGATCTTGACGGTGGTGACGATGGTGTGGGTCGCCGACCGAATGCAGATGCGGCCCAATCGAGTGCAGACAGCGGTCGAAGCCCTGTTCTCGCTGATGCGGGACAACATCACGCGGGGGAACATGTCGGACTCGCTGGCCGCCAAGTGGTTCCCGTACCTGGGAGCCCTGTTCCTGTTCATCTGGTACTCGAACCTGATCGGCTACCTCCCGCTGCCGACCAACTCCGAGCAGAAGTTCAACCTGTTCGGTGCGCACATCCCGTCCTTCGCTCTGTACGCGGCGACTGCCAACATCTCCGTACCACTGATCCTGGCGCTGGTGACCTTCATTGCCTTCAACTGGGAGGGGGTAAGGGCGCATGGTGCGATCGGCTACGTCAAGAGCTTGATCCCCGCGGGCGTGAGCGGTGCGATCCTGGTTCTGGTCGCCCCGCTGGAGATCGTCTCCACGTTCATGCGCCTCATTTCGCTCACCGTGAGGTTGTTCGCCAACATCCTCGCTGGGCACATGATCATCCTCTTCATGGCCGGCGGATTGGCGGTGATCCTCGGCGCCAGCTGGCTCGGCTGGTTCACGATGCCGGTGGGGATAGCCGTGTACGTGTTTGAGCTTGGCCTGATCGCGACGCTTCAGGCGTTCATCTTCGCGACCCTGTCGGCGATCTATCTCGGTACCGCCGTGTCCCAACACTAAGTAAAGGAGCTCTGAGATGCTTACTTCAATATTCCACCTCGCTCAGTCCTCTGGGCTCAGCGCCGGATTCGGGATCGGCGTCGGTGGTGGGCTCGGCGCCGTGGGCGCCGGCGTCGGCATCGGCATCATCTTCGGCAAAGTGATCGAGGCGGTGACACGTCAGCCGGAGATGCGCGACGAAATCACGAGTATCCAGTGGCTGGGCTTCGCCCTCACCGAGGCCACCTTCTTCTACGGTCTCGTTGCAGGTCTGATCTCCTACGTCCTCAAGTGATGCTCCACTCAGCTTCAAGCGGCTCGTTTTTGATCTCGCCCAACGTGGGGCTGATGGTCTGGACGCTGATCCTGTTCGTGTTATCGATGGTGTTGCTTTGGAGGCTCGCGTTTCCGCGCATCTCTGAGGCGCTCGAACGGCGCCAGAGGGCGATCGAGGACTCGATCGAGGCCGCTGAGCGGACCCGTCGTGAGGCCGACGAGCTGCTGGACGAATACCGGCAGCGTCTCGCGGAGTCCCGCAAACAGGCCGAGGAGATCGTTCAGCGGGCCCGCAACGCAGCCGAAGTCCACGAGCGCGACGCGACAGAGGAAGCAAAAGCCCGGCGCGAGCAGCTCATGGAGCAGACCCGCCGCGAGATCGAGACCGAGACTCGGCGGGCGATCGATGAGATCCGCAGAGAAGTGGCCGACTTGACCGTGATGGCAACCGAGAAGGTCACGCGCAAGGTTCTCGATGAAGAGGATCAGCGACGCTTGGTCGAAGAGGCTCTCTCGGAGCTCGACTTCAGCACGCTCAGCGCTTCAGAGGAATAGTGGATGGAAGAGATCGCCCGGGTCTACGCGCGGTCGTTGTTCGAGGTCGCTCAGGAGCGGGACCTGCTGGACGTGATTCGCGAGCAGCTCAGCCAGTTTGTCGACGCTTTGAACGAAAACCGGGAGCTGGCCACCTTCTTCTTCTCCCCGTATTTCTCCAGCAAGGAGAAGAAAGAGGCGTTGGGGACGAGGTCAAGCGACTGCTGCCGGTCGAGATTACGAGCGCCGTCGAACTCGACGAGGAGACAGTCGGGGCGATCGGAGACCGGATCCGCGAGCAGACGGGACAGAACGTCGAGCTCTCCAGCCACGTAGATTCCGCGATCCTTGGCGGGATCGTGCTCCGAGTGGGTAACTCTATTCTCGATGCATCGATCCGCAACCGCCTGAACCAACTTCGCAAGCAAGTCGCGTAGGGCCTGAAGGTCGGCCTTCCCGCGCCCTCCAAGGAGTCCGTCACAAACATGCAGATCAAGCCAGACGAGATCACCTCAATTCTCAAGAGCCGGATAGAAGGCCTCGACAGCTCAGAAGCGGAGCTGACCGAGGTGGGGACCGTGCTGTCGGTTGCCGACGGCATCTGCCGGATCCACGGGCTGGAGAACTGCATGTCGTTCGAGATGCTCGAGTTCCCGCACGACGTCACGGGCCTGGCGCTGAACCTGGAGGCCGACAACGTGGGAGCGGTGATGTTCGGCGAGTGGGAGCAGATCGTGGAGGGCGACACGGTCAAGCGGACCAAGCACCTGCTCGACATCCCGGTGGGCGAGGAGCTGCTCGGGCGGATCGTCGATCCACTGGGCAATCCGCTCGATGGCAAGGGGGAGATCAAGACCTCTGAGACGCGCCCCTCCGAGCACAAGGCTCCGGGCGTAGTTCAGCGCCAACCCGTGAAGGAGCCGATGCTCACCGGGCTGAAGGCCATCGACTCGATGATCCCCATCGGCCGTGGTCAGCGGGAGCTGATCATCGGCGACCGCCAGACCGGCAAGACGGCAATCGCCGTCGACACGATCATCAACAACCAGGAGCGGGACCTGATCTGCGTCTACGTGGCCATCGGGCAGCGCAAGTCGACCGTGGTGGCGCTGGCGGAGACGCTCGAGGAGGCGGGGGCGATGAAGAACACAATCATCGTCATGGCGGCCGCCGACGAGGCAGCCCCGATCAAGTTCCTGGCCCCCTACGCCGGCTGCGCGATGGGCGAGTATTTCCTCTACGACGGCAAGGCGGCGCTCACGATCTATGACGATCTGACAAAGCACGCCTACGCCTACAGGCAGATGTCGCTGCTGCTGCGCCGGCCGCCCGGACGCGAGGCATACCCGGGAGACGTGTTCTACCTCCACTCCCGCCTGTTGGAGCGTGCCGTCAAGCTGTCGGACGAGTTGGGGGGAGGGTCCCTTACTGCCCTGCCGATCATCGAGACCCAGGCGGGAGACGTATCGGCGTACATCCCCACCAACGTCATCTCCATCACCGATGGCCAGATATTCCTCGAACCGGGGCTGTTCTACTCGGGCGTGCGTCCGGCGATCAACGTCGGCATCTCGGTCTCGCGCGTGGGCGGCAATGCCCAGATCACGCCGATGCGAAAGGTGGCCGGGACGTTGAAGCTCGAGCTGTCCCAGTACCGCGAGCTGGAGGCGTTCTCGCAGTTCGGATCCGAGCTCGACCCCGAGACGCAGAGGACGTTGGCCCGCGGAGAACGGCTGGTCAAGACGCTCAACCAGCACGAACGCGAGCCGATGCCGATCGAGGACCAGGTGGTCCAGGTCTACGCCGCGACGAACGGTTATCTGGACCGGATCAAGGTCGACCGGGTGGAGGAGTTCCTGGCGGACCTGAGTGACTCGGTGCGCGGCAACGAGCCTGAGCTTCTGAAGGAGATCGCAGGCGGCGAGTGGTCAGACGACATCCAGAACAAGCTCGGCTCTGCGGCGGAACAGTTCGCGGAGGACTTCGGCTTCGACCTCGACGAGGAGGGCCACCCGCTCGAGGAGGGAGAAGAGGAGTCGCGCCGCGAGGAGGAGAAGCCCCAGGAAGGCGAGGGCGAACAGGGGTCTGCCGAGGAGAAGGAGGAAGAGGCCGTCCCCGCCTAGGAACGGGGGACAGTCCAGCAGCGCATGCCGGCCACTCAGCGCGACGTCCGCGACAGGATCTCATCGGTCAAGAACATCCAGAAGATCACACGGGCGATGGAGATGGTTGCCGCCGCCCGGCTACGGCGAGCGGAGCAACGGATCGAGGCCCTACGGCCCTACGCCTCCGCAATTCGCAGAATGACCCGGCAGGCTGCTGAGGCCGCGGGCGACTTACCGCGTTTGCCGATCCTGCAGGAGCACCCGGAGACCAGAAACGTGGGGCTGCTGCTGGTCGCCGGTGACCGAGGCCTGGCCGGGGCGTTTAACTCGAACATCGTCCGCGCCGGAGTCGCTGCCGCCCGCGAGCAGGAGTCCGAGGGACGCGAGACCTCCTATTACGCCTCCGGCCGTCGTCCCGCCTCGTCGCTGACCTTCCGCGGCCTGGAGCTGAAGCAGAGCTTCACCGGCTTCTCGGACCGTCCGGCCTACGCCGACGCGCGCAGGATCGCCGAGAGCCTGATGGCCGCCTACGTGGACGAGGAGGTCGACCGCCTCGACATCTTCTACAACGGCTACATCTCGCCGCTCTCGCAGGTCGTGCGGCGGGAGACGCTACTGCCGCTTCAGCAGGCCACGGTGCTTGAGGAGGGTTCCGAAGACGAGTCGGACTCGGAGGGCGACGAGCGCTCGCGCGACGGGGCCCAGCCGGAGGGGCCGGGGCCGCTCGTGGAGTACGAGCCGGATCCCGAAGAGATCCTGGGCCGGCTGGTGCCGGACTACGTCGAGATCTCGATCTACCGTGCGCTGCTCGAATCGACCGCCTCCGAGCACGGGCGCGGATGACAGCGATGCGCAACGCTTCGGATAATGCTGGGACCCTGATCGACGACCTGACGCTCGAGGCCAACCGTGCCCGGCAGGCTGAGATCACGCAGGAGATAATGGAAGTCGTCGCCGGGGCCGAAGGTCTCGGGTAGCTGACATACACTGGAGACAAGATGGCAACGACAGAGGAAAGCCCGGCGACAGAAGAGAGCAAGGAGCAGAACGTCGGCCGGATCGAGGAGATTCAGGGCGTCGTGATCGAGGCTGTGTTCCCGGACACGCTGCCCGAGATCAACCACGCCATCAAGGTCCACCGGCCCGAGGCGGCCAGCAAGGAGGAGGACATCGACATCAGCGCTCAAGAGGATCCGTATCTCGTCTGCGAGGTCCAGCAGCACCTCGGCGACGACCGGGTGCGGGCGGTGGCGATGGACTCCACCGACGGGCTGGCGCGCGGTACCGAGGTGATCGACACCGGAGCGCCGATCACCGTCCCGGTGGGAGACGTGACCCTGGGACGGATCTTCAACCTCCTGGGCGAGCCGATCGACGAGGGCGACGCGCTCCCGGATGACATCGAGCGCTGGCCGATCCACCGCGAGGCGCCTACGGTCGAGGCGGTGGCGCCAACCGTCGAGATGTTCGAGACAGGGATCAAGGTGGTCGACCTGCTAGCGCCGTACGCGCGGGGCGGCAAGGTCGGCCTGTTCGGCGGCGCCGGAGTCGGCAAGACCGTGATCATCCAGGAGCTGATTCACAACCTGGCGCAGGAGCACGGCGGGCTATCGGCCTTCTGCGGCGTTGGCGAGCGCTCCCGCGAGGGCAACGACCTATGGCTCGAGATGAAGGAGTCGGGCGTGCTCGACAAGACGATGCTCGTCTTCGGGCAGATGAACGAGCCGCCCGGGGCCCGCATGCGGGTCGGGTTGTCAGGGCTGACGATGGCCGAGTACTTCCGCGATCAGGAAGGCCAGGACGTCCTTCTGTTCATCGACAACATCTTCCGCTTCGTTCAGGCGGGTTCGGAGGTCTCGGCGCTACTGGGCCGGATGCCCTCGCAGGTGGGATATCAGCCGACCCTCGAGACCGAGATGGGCCAGCTCCAGGAGCGGATCACCTCGACCCGAAAGGGATCGGTCACCTCGATTCAGGCCATCTATGTTCCGGCCGACGACCTGACCGACCCGGCGCCGGCCTCGGTGTTCGCTCACCTGAACGCCACCACTACGCTCTCGCGGTCGATCTCCGAGAAGGGGATCTACCCCGCCGTCGATCCGCTCGATTCGACCTCCACCATCCTGAAGGAGGACATCCTGGGCGAGGAGCACTTCCGCGTGGCCAACGAGGTCAAGGAAGTGCTCCAGCGATACAAGGAGCTCCAGGACATCATCGCGATCCTCGGAATCGACGAGCTCTCCGACGACGACAAGCTGACCGTGGCGCGGGCACGCAAGATCGAGCGGTTCCTCTCCCAGCCGTTCCACGTTGCCGAGCAGTTCACCGGCGTGCCGGGGGTGTATGTGAAGATCGAGGACTCGGTCCGGGGCTTTAAGGAGATCCTGGAGGGCAAGCACGATGACCTGCCAGAACGGGCCTTCTTCATGAAGGGCACGATCGATCAGGTGGTCTCCGACGCGGGCGAGGCAGAGGACGAGTCCTCGAAGAAGGAGGAGGAGTCAAAGTCCGAGGAGGACTCTTCTGAGAAGGGCGAAGCTAAGTCCGAGGAGGACTCGTCTGAGAAGGGCGAAGCTAAGTCCGAGGAGGACTCCTCTGAGAAGGGCGAAGCTAAGTCCGAGGAGAACTCCTCTGAGAAGGGCGAAGCTAA
Organism: Actinomycetota bacterium; assembly: GCA_005883415.1. Taxonomy (GTDB): domain Bacteria; phylum Actinomycetota; class Thermoleophilia; order Solirubrobacterales; family Solirubrobacteraceae; genus Palsa-465. The sequence goes on from VAWT01000273.1 coordinate 10,283, forward strand.
GTCCGAGGAGGACTCCTCCGAGGAAGGCGAATCTGAGGATCAGGGCTGATGGCCCACACGAACTTCCGGGTCGAGGTCCTCACGCCGGAGGGGCAGGTCTTCAACGACGAAGTCGAGCTGGTCTCGACGCGGACCGCGGTCGGCTCGATCGGCATCCTCGCCCATCACGCACCGGTCCTGGCGATGCTCGAACCCACCGAGCTGCGGCTTTACAAGTCCGAGTCGGAGGTCGTGCGCTTCGCTCAGGCGGAGGGATATATGCAGGTCACCGGAGATGACGTGATGCTGCTGGTCGAGGAGGCTCATCCGCCGTCCGAGCTCGATTCCGGACAGCTGCGCGACCGCCTCCAGCAGGCCGAGCGCGAGCTCCAGGACGCCGGCGACGACACCGAGCGGCGACGGGTCGCTGAGCGGGACAAGCGCCGTTGGGAGACGTTCCTCGAAGTGGCTTCCGCCTGACGCCCCCGGCGGCACGGTGCTCTCGCGACATGCCGGCGGGGCGGCCAGGCGTCGCACCGTAAGCTCTTCACGGTGGTAGACGAGCGCGTACTGACTGAGCGCCTGATCTCCTACGACACCTCCCGTGCTGAGGAGCTGGTTGCGGCCGCAGGATTCGTCAAGGGGTGGCTCGAATCCCGCGACATCGAGGTGCAAGATCACGAGCACAATGCGCTGCCGGTGCTGATCGCGGCCGTCGGCCCGCCGGCCAACGAGGTCCCGAGCGTGATCTTCCACGGCCATCTCGACGTGGTTCCCGGGCGCCACGAGCAGTTCACGCCCCAGATCGAAGGCGATCGCTTGATCGGTCGCGGGGCGTACGACATGAAAGGAGCGCTGGCCGCGATGATGTGCGCGCTCAAGGACCTCTCAGGCCAGGAGCGGGTGGCGGTCCGGTTCATCTGCGTGCCGGATGAGGAGTCCGAGGAGCTCGACCAGCGCTCGACCGATGCGATCCTGGGGCGCGGAGTGAATGCCGCCTTCGCCATCACCGGGGAGCCGACCAACCTCCACATCGGGGTCGCGGCGAAGGGCGTGCTCGCCATGCAGATCGTGGTCCACGGCAAGGCCGCACACTCCTCGACGCCGTGGCTCGGCGAGAACGCGGTGCTGAAGGCGGTCGACGCCTTCCGGGCGATCCAGTCGCTGCCGTTCACGCGCGAGTCCTCGGAGCTGTTCGACGCCCCGTCGATCAACCTGGGCCGGATCGAGGGTGGCGATGCGCTCAACATGGTGCCGGACGCGTGCAGGATGGCCGTGGACGTCCGCTACCTCCCGGGCCAGGACCCGGAGGAGGTCATGGCTCAGATCCGGACGATCGAGGGAATCGAGATCGAACGCAGCTTCCTCCACCCACCGGTGACCGTGTCACGCAACGATCGGCATGTGCAGGCGCTGCGAGAGGCGGTGGTGCGCCTCTCCCCGGACATGGAGACGATCAGCGTCGGCAGGGACGGAGCCTCTGACGCTGTGTCGTTCATCCAGGCCGGGATCCCGGCGGTCGAGTTCGGTCCGGCCGGTGGCGGCCACCACGGCCCGGACGAGTGGGTATCTCTTCAGTCACTGGCTCGCTACCGCCGGACGCTGTCGGACTTCGTCCGCGGCCTTCCGCTTCGGCTTCAGGAACCGAGCGCTGGTGCCGGGCAAGCGAAGCAGCGCGCCTCCGCCCTCGATGGCGTCGAAGGGCTGAGGGCGATCGACGGAGGCCTGGCTTGAACCTCATCCCGCGCTTCCGGCGGGGCGCCCTGCTGCGCTTCGGCCTCGGAGGTCTGATCGTGATCCTGTTCGCGGCGACGACGACCGCCGTGGCCGGACTGCTCCAGTTCAAGCAGCTGGCCAACGAGCTCTCGGGCACGCCGGCGCTCAAGCAGGCAAGGGTGACGATTGCCAACCCGGGCTCGCCGCAGACGATTCTGGCGATCGGATCAGACCACCGCGCGGGTGAGCCGTTCAACGTCGCGAACACCGACACGATGATGCTCATCCGCATGGATCCCAACTCTTCGACGATCAACGTGCTCTCGATCCCTCGTGACCTGAAGGTGCAGATCCCCGAGCACGGCATCCCGGTCGACTCCAAGCTGAACTCCGCCTACTCGGTCGGAGGACCGAACCTGCTCGTCAAGGTGATCCAGCAGAACGTGTTTCCTGACCTTCAGGTCAATCACATCGTCGACATCAATTTCGGTGGCTTCGAGCACCTGGTCAATGCGATCGGGTGCGTCTACACCGACGTCGATCACCGCTATTACAACAACACGGCGGTGACCGACTATTCGAGCATCGACATCCAGCCCGGCTATCAGAGGTTGTGTGGGTCGGACGCGCTGTCGTTCGTGCGCTTCCGCCACAGCGACTCCGACATCGTCCGCAACGCGCGCCAGCAGGACTTCGTCCGCTGGGCCAAGGACGACTACAGCCAGGACCAGTTGGTCTCAAACCGGGACACGCTGGTGAGGATCTTCGGGCAGCACACGGAGACCGACGCTGACCTGCACACCACTGACGGTCTGATCAACCTTTTCAACCTGGTGGCATTCATGGACGGCCACACCATCAAGCAAATTCCGTTCCCGGCCATTCTGCTGCCGTGCAACTCCGGGCCCGTCACGCCCACGCTCACCGGCGCGGCCGCGGCCAACACCACCCAGACTCCCTGCTTCGTGGGCTCGGACCAAAACGCCGAGCAGCGCGCGTTCACGGCCCTGATGACGCCGACGGCGGCCAGTCCGGCCACCAACTCCACGCCGACGGGCTCCCCGACGCCGGTCCAGGCGAGAGGGAGCGGCGCCCAGCCGCCCCCCTCGGATGTGAATGCCGACGCGGGCGACGGCAAGGCGCAAGCTGCCGCGCTTCGGGGCGCCGGGATGCCGGTGTACTACCCGGGGGTCATCACGCCCGCGGCGCAGTACTGCACCGACGGAAGCAACGCCTGTCCGGTGGACACGGCCAGCTCGGGCTCCTATCCACGGGCGTACACGATCCGTGACCAGCAGGGAAACCCCCATCCGGCCTACCGGATGACGCTGGTGATCAACTCCGACCTGGGCGAGTACTTCGGAATCCAGGGCACGACCTGGCAGAACCCGCCGCTGCTCCGAAGCCCCAGCTCGACCCAGACGGTGAACGGCAGGAAGCTGCTTCTGTACTCGAACGGGGGCAAGCTGTCGGTGGTTGCATGGCGGACCCCAGGGGGTGTGTACTGGGTCTCAAACACGCTCTCGAACACCATCTCGAATAAGCAGATGGTGGAGGTCGCGGCGTCGCTGACGCAGGGCTAGCCCGCCGGTCTACTTCCGCCGCACCCCGCTAGCCTCCCGCCGCATGGGGACTGACCGTGAGCCAATCGCAGTCATCGGCACCGGCTACGTCGGCCTGGTCACGGCTGCCGGGTTCGCCCAGCTTGGCAGCGACGTCTGGTGCGTTGACGTGGACGCGGAGAAGATCGCGAGGCTGAACCGGGGCGAGGTCCCGATCTACGAGCCAGGACTGGAAGAATGTGTGGCCCGCAACCGCGGTCGGCTTCACTTCTCCAGCGAGCTTTCACCGGCGCTCGAGCACGCCCGGCTGCTGTTCGTGGCGGTGGGAACGCCCCCCACCTACTCGGGAGATGCCGATCTGTCAGCCGTCGATCAGGTGGTGGGCGCGATGCCCAGCTCCGACCGGCACGCGCTGGTCATGAAATCGACGGTGCCAGTTGGCACCGGGGCTGCGATCAGGCGCATGTTCGACCTACAAGGCAAGTCCGGCTTTGGATACGTGTCCTGCCCCGAGTTCCTCAAGGAGGGGTCGGCCCTGTCGGACTTTCTCAAGCCGGACAGAGTCGTCATCGGCGATGACCGCGACTGGGCGGGCGACGCCGTGGTGAAGCTGTACGAACCGTTCGACGCCCCGTTGGTGCGCACCGACATCGCCAGCGCGGAGATGATCAAGCTGGCCTCGAACGCCTTCTTGGCCACCAAGATCTCATTTATCAACGAAATCGCCGTGGTGTGCGAGGAAACCGGCGCCGACGTGCTCAAGGTGGCCCAAGGGATGGGCCTCGATGAACGGATCGGCCCCAAGTTCCTGCGCGCCGGCATCGGATGGGGAGGGTCGTGCTTCGGCAAGGACGTCACCGCGCTCAAGAAGCTGGCGGCCAACACCGGCTATCAGTTCCAGCTGCTGAACGCGTCGCTTGAGGTCAACGAGCTCCAGAAGCGACGGATCGTCGCCAAGCTCCAGAAGCACCTGGGCCGGCTGGTCGGCAAGCGGATCGGTCTGTTGGGTCTGGCGTTCAAGCCCGACACCGATGACATGCGCGATGCTGCGTCGCTCGTGCTGGCCGCCAGGCTGCAGGCCGAGGGTGCTCGGGTCACGGCTTTCGATCCGGTGGCCGAAGAGGTCGCTCGGGGGCTGATCACCGGCGTGGAGTTCTGCCCGTCCGCGATGGATTGCGCCGAGGGGTGCGATGCCATTGTGCTGGTGACCGAGTGGCGAGAATTTCGAGAGCTCGACTTCGTCGAGATGGCGCGCCGCATGCGCGGCAGGCTGGTGCTGGACGGACGAAACTTCTTCGACCCGGGAACGATCCAATCCGCGGGTCTCACCTACGAGGGCGTCGGGCGCCGATAGTGGTCCACTAGGTATGCAAGCGCTGATCCTGGCGGGGGGCGAGGGCACGCGGCTGCGACCGCTCACCTCGACGATCCCGAAGCCGGTCGTGCCGCTGGTCGACCGGCCCTTCATCACCTACATGATCGAGTGGCTGCGCGCTCACGGCGTCGAGCACGTGATCCTCGCCTGCGGGTTCATGGCCGCCGATGTGCGGGGGGTGATCGGCGACGGCGCCACGCTGGGAGTGAGATTGCGCTACGTCGAGGAACCTCGCCCGCTCGGAACCGGCGGCGCGCTCAAGTACGCACAGGACCTGCTAACGGAACGGTTCCTGATGCTCAATGGCGACGTCCTCACCGACATCGACCTGAGCGCCCAGCTCTCTCAGCACGAGCGGACAGGTGCGAAGGCGACGCTGGCCCTGGTGGAGGCCGAGGATCCCTCGGCGTACGGGCTGGTGCGCTGCGGCTCCGATCACGCGGTGAAGGCATTCGTGGAGAAGCCCGACCCGGGTGAGGCGGACACCAACCTCATCAGCGCCGGCGCCTACGTGCTCGAGCGCGACATCCTGGATGAGATGGCTCCGGCGGGCACGAACATCTCGATCGAGCGCGACGTGTTCCCACGGCTAG
>VAWT01000115.1 GCA_005883415.1 Actinomycetota bacterium
TCTCGAGATCCGTGAGCACAGAAGCCGCCGCTCGCGCCCTGGCCGCGTCACCGGCGAACGGCATCACGACGCTGACCGCGGGGCGCATCAGCCGCCTCCCGGTGGCGCGGGAGTGGGCTGCTCGGCGGAGGCGCCCGTCGACGGCTGCTCGGGCCCGCTGACCGGACCCGCCCCCGCCCCGCTGACCGGACCTGGCGCCGCGGCCGCCTTCGCGCGGCGCGCCCGCGCCAACAGCATCCGCAGCCGCGAGAGCTCCTGTGGGTGCGCAAATCCCGTGGCCAGCAACGCCGGTGGAATCGACGCGAATACGGCGGCTCGCGTGACGAAGCCGAGGGCGCCATGCGTGGGAAGCAGCAGGTCCCCGGCGACGGCGAGCCCTCCCATCACCAGGCAGAGCTGGACGAGTCGGCGCCATTCGAACTGGACCACGAATACCCGTCGGGTGAGCAGGTACATGGCCGCAAGCATCGCCAGGTATGCGCCGCACAGCGCGATCCCGGCCCCGGCGATGCCGAGTGGCGGCACGAGCAGCACGATCAACGCGACGTTCGCGACCAGACCCGCAAGGGCGGCGGGGAAGTTGCGCGTCGTGACCTTGGCCCGCCCAGCGATCACCAGAAACACGACCCACAGACCGTACATCGCCCAGCCCAGCGCGACCCAGGGCAGCGCCCTATAGGCACCAAAGAAGCTGTGAGCGGCCAGCAGGCGCACCACCCACCGCCCCTCGAGAGCGAGGCCCGCTACGACCCACCCCGACAGCAGCGCGTAGTAGGTGGTGACCAGCCCGTACAGGCGCGATGCGTCCCGATCGTCGCTCACCGAGTAGGCGAGCGGCGGCCATGCGTACTGAAACGCCCGCACGATGAATGCCACCGCTCCGGCCAGCTTGACTGCGATCGAGTAGAGGCCGGCCAGCCCGGGGCTTCGGGCGTGATAGATGTAGTAGCGGTCGATGATGCTGAGCGCATAGACCGACGCTTCGGCCGGTACCGTCGGTAATCCGAAACGCATCAGCAGTCCGAGCGGCTCAGCTCGGCGGGGACGGCGCCGCAGTCGACCGCGCATCGTCCACCACAGCGCGAACAGAACGATGGTGGACGCGCCGTAGTTGCCGAGCAGGAGCCCTCGCGCCCCGTCGCCGAGTCCGACCACGAGCACGAGCGACGCGGCGATGGTGAGGACCACGTTGCTGAGCGACGCGGCGGCGTACGCCTTGAGACGCTCGTCGACCCGCAGCAGGCCGTAGGCCAGCTCCAGGTTGGTGAACGTCCACAGTCCGAGCACGGCCACGAGGAACGTCACCGTGTCGTAGTGGCCGAGAACGAGCTTGGACAGCGGCCGCGCCAGCACCGCCAGCACGGCAGCGACGATGGTGGTCGTCACCAGAAGGAACACGATCGCCCGACGGGCGAGCACGTCCCGGCGCTCCTGGTCCGCGTCGGAGAAGTGATAGCGCAGGAACGCCTCGATGATCCCGAAGCGGATGACGATGCTGATGAAGATCACGCCGTTGGCCAGCAGCTCGACCACGCCGTAACCGGCGGGGCTGATGTACCGGGTGTAGACCGGCAGCAGCAGCACCGCCATGAACTTCGAGACCACGTCGGCGAGCTGGTAGGCGCCCAGCGACCTGACCAGGCGCTTCAGATAGCCGCTCACTAGTGGTTCGTCCTGTAGGTACGGTCGAATGCGGGCGTATTTGCGGGGGCGACCACCAAGCAAACGGTACGTCAGGCCGCGGAGCAGACCGCCCTGACGGTCACCGCGGCCGGGCTATCGGTCGCGCCCACGATCACCGGGTCGATGGTCCGTCGTTGATGGACCAGCACGACCCGGAAGTTGTATGTGCCGGCGCGAGCGGACCCGCCGTCGGCGAGTCCCCTCCACGTGAACGCCACGCGCTGCTTGCGACCCATCGGCACTGCCGTGGCGAGTGTGCGAACCACTTGGTCGCGCGCATCGACGACGTAAACGTTCACGCTGTCGGCTTGGTGCAGGAGATAGAACGAGATGCTCGTGGAGTTGGGGCAAGTGGAACTGCCTCCGTCCGGGACGATGACGGGGGCGGTGGGGGGCGATACGGCGGAGATCAGAGGCGTCGTGACCTTCAAATGCTGGGTGATGAAGAAAGCACCCACGGTCGCGACGACGAGTGCAGCGAACGCCGCTAGGGGGAGCCTCATCACAGCGGCACGAGCGCGACGTTCGGTATCTCAAACCGGTGGAAGACCTCGAGCCCACGCGGATCCTGGGCACACAGGGCGACCCGGATGGAACCTCCGTGGCAGACGACCAGCGCGGGGATTTCCCGTGAGCGGCGCACGTCAGCCAGCGACGCCGTAACCCGCTCGAGCTGCTCGCGAAGCGACTCTCCGCCCGGGAAGTGAAAAGTGGCCGGCGCGCTTCGCCACGCCGCATAGCGTTCGGGCTCCTCGCGCTCGATGTCGATGAACCGCCGTCCCTCCCACCGGCCGCGGTTGGCCTCGCGCAGCCTTGGGTCAAGCCGGACCGAGAGGTCGATCCGGTTGCCCACGATCTCGGCCGTCTCACGCGCCCTGCTCAGATCGGATGACCACAGCGAGACGAACCCCATCGGAGCTACCCGCTCGGCCAGCTCGGTTGCCTCGCGGCGGCCCGTGTCGTTGAGCGGCGTGTCCGTGAAGCCCTGCACCCTGATCGGCTCGCGGTTGTCGTCCGTCTCGCCGTGGCGCGCTAGGTAGAGAGCGTGGCTCTCATCCACCCGAGCCAAGATCCCGAATTCCCAGCGTGTCTGAGCGCAGGCCTAGTCGCAACGTCTCGAGCGCGAGCACGTCAGTCGGCGCGATGTTCGAGAGGTTGACCTCCGGTCCGAAGCGGCGCACGAACCAGACCTGCTGGTGCTTGCGCGGCGCGTCGAACATGATCTGGCCGGGGTCGATGTCGTGAACCACCTCCCCAATCAGGCCCTCGCGAACCTCGCCAGTGGGACGGAAGATGCCGGCCGTGCCGGCTTCCCGACCTTCGGCGATCACCTTCCACGCTCCGGCTCCGAGCTCGGCACGCATCATCTCGACCCACTGGTACGGCGGCGTGATCGCCCCGGTGTCGTCCTTGGAGCCGACCTCAGAGAGGACCGCAAACTCCTTCGACAGACGTTCGATCAGCTCGACCTTTCGCCCGTGCTCGAGCGCGATCGTGCCGTCCGAGATCTCGAAGTGCTCGAGACCGAGCTCATGTACCCACCCAACCAGACTGTCCAGGCGATCCTGGGCGATCGCGATCTCGGTGAGCGTGCCGCCCAGCATCACCGGGACGCCGTGCTGGCGATAACGCGCCAGCTTCTGCTCCAGGTTTCCCGTTCGCAGCGCAGTGCCCCAGCCGAGCTTGACGATGTCGACCGAATCCCCGGCGACCTCCATCAGGCCGTCCACCTCGGCTATCGACAGTCCCCGGTCGATCACGTGCGTCACGCCGCGCTCTCGCGGCTTGTCACTCCGGTGCGGGAGGTCGAGCAGGTCCACCATCGTTAAGAGTCTGTCTAAAAACTCGGGTGCGGGGCTGGCGAGCGCCGGCGCTACTTCGTGCTCGCCAGATCGGATCCCACGGTCACGACCACGCTCGCGCCGCAGGCGGACGGCGGCGGACAGGCGATCGCGTGCGCGCTCTGATCGACCGGCTGCACTGCGCTTGAAGGGAGCCCCAACGACGATGCCACGTGCGTGGCGTTGCCCTGGTAACCCGGCAGGTAGGCCACCACTGTCGCCTTGTGGGTCTGGTCGGCGGCGGTGGCGACGTTGCCGCCCTTGTAGCCGCCCCGGGACAGCTTCTGCTCCACCCGGTGCGCCAGCTGGGAGACGTCGGTCCCATTCAGG
>VAWT01000116.1 GCA_005883415.1 Actinomycetota bacterium
AGCGACGTTTGAGTTGAGCACGCGCGGGGGTGCCCGCGCCGTTGATGGTGGTGATGGGTTGGTGGGGTTGGCAGGCTTGGCGCGTTTCTGAACGCGCGAGAGCCCTCCCGTCTGCTTGGAAGTCGTCGGGAGGGCTCTCTTGGATGCCGGAGGTGGCACCCGATGTTGATCGTATGCGCCGAGCAGGCGCGGGTCGAGGCTGAGTTGGTTGCTGGGGGGTTGTCGTGCCCGTCGTGTTGGGGGGTGTTGGGGCCGTGGGGGCATGCCCGGGCGCGGGTGGTGCGGTGCGTGACCGGTGCTCGGTGGCTGTGGCCACGGCGAGCGCGCTGCCGGGGGTGTCGGGGCACACATGTGCTGCTGCCGGATTTGTTGCTGTCGCGCCGTCGGGACGAGGTGGCGGTGATCGGCGCCGCGATCGAGGCGAAGGTCGCGGGGCTGGGGCATCGGCCGATCGCTGAGCGGCTGGGGGTGCCGAAGGACACGGTGCGTGGCTGGCTGCGCCGGTTCGTCGTTCGGGCTGGTCAGGTGCGGGCGCATTTCACGCGGTGGGCGGTCGCGCTGGATCCCGAGCTCGGGCCGGTGCTGCCGGCGGGTAGCGGCGTCGCGGACGCGCTTGAGGCGATCGCGATCGCGGCCAGGGGGTGGGTGCTGCGGTTCGGGCCCGGTGAGGTATGGCCGATCGCCGCGGTGCTGTCGGGCGGGGTGCTGCTGTGCAACACGAGTTGCCCCTTCCCGCCGGTGCGGTGAGCTGAGACCGTGCCGCGCTCGTGTCCTCGAGCGCTGGGAGAAGGAATGGGTGAGAACGGCCGCCGCGAGCTCGGTCTTTTCAGGTACGCACTGATCCGTGACGCCTCAGACCCGGCGTTGTCGAAGGCCGAGCGCGGCCGGCTGGTCCGCGCGCTCGCCGATCAGGAGCACGTGGGCCCGGACGGGCGGCTGGTGCGGGTCGCGCGCGGAACGGTTGACCGATGGGTCCGCGCGTATCGTCATGGCGGGTTTGAGGCACTGGTTCCCCAGCCGCGGGTGGTGGCGCCGCGCACGCCGGTCGAGATGCTCGAGCTGGCGTTCCAGCTCAAGCGGGAGCGGCCGGAGCGGACCGCGGCGCAGGTGCGGGAGATCATGCTCGCCGCGGGCGACGGGCCCGTGCCGGGGCTGCGGACGTTGCAGAGGCATCTCGCGCGCCAAGGGCTCAACATCCGCGCGGACGGCCGCACGCCCGGGAAGGTCTATGGCCGTTTCGAGGCCTCGATCCGCAACGAGCTGTGGACCGGGGACGGGTTGCATGGCCCCAAGCTCGACGGCGCGGCGGCACGCCGCGCCGTGTTGCTCGCGTTCATCGACGATCACTCCCGGACGCTGGTCGGGTGGCGGTGGGGCACTGGCGAGGACGTGTTACGCCTGGAGGCTGCGCTCCGGGCCGGGTTGATGGCCCGTGGTGTGCCCGAGGCGATTCTGGTTGACCGCGGGTCTGCGTTTGTGTCCTCGCAGCTGCTCAGAGCGTGTGCCGTGCTGGGCGTGAAGCTAGTCCACGCAAGCCCCAGGGCGGCAACGACGAAGGGCAAGATCGAGAGATTTTTCAGGACGGTCCGCGATCAATTCCTGGTCGAGATCGATGACGGTGTCGAGCTGGCGGAGCTGAACCGGCTGTTCTCCGCTTGGCTTGAGGTCGTCTATCACCGGCGGGTGCATTCCGAGACCGGGCAGACGCCGATCGAGCGGTTCGACGCCGCGGGCGCGCCCGCGCTGCCGACCCCGGCCTTGTTGCGCGAAGCGTTCCTCTGGTCCCAGGAGCGGATGGTGACGAAGACCGCGACGGTGTCGCTTTACGGCAACCAATACGAGGTCGACGCCGCCTTGGTGGGCCGCAAGGTCGAGCTTGTGTTCGACCCGTTCGACCTGACGAGGATCGAGGTCCGCTACCAACACCGCCCGTTCGGGATCGCGGTCCCGCTCGTGATCGGCCGGCACACCCATCCGCAGGCCGACCGCGAGCTCCGGCCGCCACCCGCGCCGACCGGAATCGACTACCTCAAGCTGCTCGCCGAGCAGCGCGACGCCGAGCTCGGCGGGCAGCGGATCGACTACGCAAGCCTCACCAACAACGGCGACGGCGACGGCGACGGCGACGGCGACGGCGACGGCGACGGCGACGGCGACGGCGACGGCGAGGATCGTGACATCAACCAGCAGGACGAGGAGGGGCAGTGAGTATTGACAGGTTGCGCGCGCATTACGGCTTCTCGCGCATGCCGTTCGGGAAGGACCTCGCGCCGGGGATGTTGCACGCCCACGACGCGCATGCCCAAGCGGTCGCGCGGATCTCGTGGTGCATCTCGGAGCAGGCGATCGGCGTGATCTCCGGGGAGTGCGGTGCCGGGAAGACCGTCGCGGCTCGTGCCGCGGTCGCCGGCTTGGACGCGTCCCGGCACACGGTGCTCTACCTGGGCACGCCGGGGGTCGGGTTGCGCGGCATCTACGGGATGATCGTCAGCCGGCTCGGCGGCACCCCGAAGTTTCATCACGCCGCGCTGATCCCCCAGGCACAGGAGCTGCTTGCCGCGGAGGCCTCGGAGCGCGGCAAGCGGGTGGTGCTGATCTGCGATGAGGCGCATCTGCTCGACGCGGAGAGCCTCGAGGGGATCCGCTGCCTGAGCAATCTGGGGATGGATCAGACCGCGCCGTTCTGCCTGCTTTTGCTCGGCCAGCCGACACTGCGTCACCGGCTGCGTCAGGGTGTGTTCACGGCGTTGGATCAGCGGATCGCGGTCCGCTACGCGATCGGCGGCCTCACAGCGCCGGAGACCACGAGCTATGTGCAGCATCACTTGGCGCTCGCCGGGCGCTCGGACACGCTGTTCTCCGATGACGCGATCACCCTGATCCACGAGGTCTCGCGCGGGCTGCCGCGGCAGGTGAACAACCTCGCCGTCTCCTCGTTGATCGCCGCGTTCGCGGCGAAGAAGGGGATCGTGGACGAGTCCGCGGCGCGTACCGCGGTCGCGGAGATCTCCACCGAATGAGACCGCTCTCGCTGCTCGAGGAGCCCGAAGAACCGGACCACGCCGACAACGACGTCAGCGCCGACGTGCTGCTGCCGGCGCCGGCGGGGTGGCCGGCGGCGCCCGACCGGGCGGTCTATCACGAGCTGCCCGGCGAGATCGTCAACACGATCGCGCCTCATACCGAGTCCGACCCGGTCGCGATCCTCACTCAGCTGCTCGTCAGCTTCGGCGCGGCGGTCGGCCGCGGCGCCTACTTCCAGGTCGAAGCGACCCGACATCACGGCAACGAATACATGTGCCTGGTCGGTGACTCAGCTCGCGCACGGAAGGGATCGTCATGGGATCACGTCCGCCGCCTCATCACCACGATCGATCCTTCGCTGCAGCCACGGATCCTGACCGGCCTATCCAGTGGCGAGGGAGTCATCTGGGCAGTCCGCGATCCCAGCGGCCAGGACCCCGGTCACAGCGATCAGCGGCTGTTGGTGATCGAGCCCGAGTTCGCGTCCGCGCTGAGGGCCGCCAGCCGCGAGATCTCGACGCTATCGCCGACATTGCGCTCCGGGTGGGACGGTCGCCCGCTTGCGATCCTGACCCGCACCGCCCCCGCGCGCGCCAGCACCGCGCACATCGCCATCATCGGGCACATCACCCAACACGAACTGCGCCGCCACACCACCAGCCTCGAGCTGACCAACGGCTACATGAACCGGGTACTGCTGATCTGCTGCCGCCGTCAGCGGCTGCTGCCCGAAGGCGGCGATCCCAACCCGCTGCACAGGACCGGACTTGATCGCCTGCTTACGGCCGCTCTCAGACAAGCACGAACAGCCGGGAACGTCCGGCTCGGGCCCGAAGCACGCGAGCTGTGGCACCACGCCTACCGCAAACTCGCCAC
>VAWT01000117.1 GCA_005883415.1 Actinomycetota bacterium
AGAAGCCCGCGACGCCTGGCAAGGCGAGAGCTGCAGCTGCTGCTAGTCCCACCGGGGCGCCTGCTTCGACCACACGCCGGGCATCTGCACTGCACCGGACACGCACCTGCCTTGCGCGGGAAGGGGAAGCGGAGACCAAGATTCCCCGGACAGCGTTTCCGGATGGCTAGGATCGTGCCCGACCGGACGGGGCAATACGGCGCCGTCGCGAAGAAAGGAGAACCGCGTGCGGCTCGAGAAGAAGAGTTTCTCCTCGCCTGACGAGGTGCGGCCGATGAGCGGCAAGGGGCAGGTCGAGATTTTGAACGTCGGCGACGGTGTGGTTGGCAAGGCAACATTCGAGCCGGGGTGGCGCTGGTCGGAGCACGTCAAGCCTCTAGCCGGTACCGACAGCTGCCAGGCAGCGCACGTTGGCTATGTCCTCTCTGGGCATCAGAAGGTGATCATGGACGACGGCACCGAGCTCGATTTCGGTCCTGGCGATGTGGTCGCGATCCCACCTGGGCACGACGGCGAAGTGGTCGGCGATGAGCCGTGTGTCGTGCTGGACTTCGCTGGCATGGAGCACTACGCCAAGGGCTGACGAGTAGGACGAGCGCCCGCTACCGGTCGGCGGGCGTCTCCTTCGCCGGGCGAATACCGAAGCGCCGGCGCGGCCGGGCGGCGATCAAGGCGGCGGACCTCCTTTGGCGCTACGCCGCGCATGTCGAACGCGCTGGTCGCGTCCAATTACTGCTGTAAATTCGCGCGCGGTGCAGGTTCCCGCGGTTGAGTCTAGGCGGCTGTCACCTCCTCGTCGAGGGTGTCGGGGTCGGCTTGTTGGTATTTGATTCGGTAGAGGTGTTGGCGGTCGACGTCGGTGAAGGTGGCGCCGTTGCTGGCGTGGCTGAAAAACAGGTCGAGCACCGCCCAGACGAGTGTGAGGCAGCTGGTCTCGCCGGGGAAGCGGCCCATCACTTTGGTGCGTCGTTTGACCTCGCCGAGTGATCGTTCGAGCAGGTTTGTGCTGCGCCAGCGTTCGCGGTGCCGCAAGGGGTAGCGCAGGTGCACGACGAGCGCGTCGAGGTCGTCTGCGAGGCAGCGGGCAGCCGCCTCGTAGCCGGCGTGCTCGAGTTCTGAGATCAGGACCTTTAGGCGGAGCTTGCCGTCCTTGGCGCTGGTCGCGTCGGTGAGCGCTGACCAGTAGTTGAAGCGGATCCGGTCGTGCTCTGACTTGGGCAGCTTCGCCTGCAGATTTCTGAGGCGGTGAACGGCGCAGTGCTGGCGGTCAGCGCGCGGCCAGATCTCCTCGACCGCCGAGATCAGCCCAGGGGCGCCGTCGGCGACGACCAGGCGTGGGGCGGCAAGTCCGCGGCTGATGAGATCGCGGCCGAGCTCGAGCCAGTCCTCTTTGGACTCGCGCGCGCCCAGCCTCACGGAAACCAGTGCTCTGTGGCCGTTTTCGTCGATCCCCCAGGCGCACATCACGCCCTCCTTCGGGCCGCTGGGACGGACGGGGAGGTAGATCGCGTCAAGGAACAGCACGACCAGGTTGATGTCGTAGAGCGAGCGGCGACAGAACGCTTCGAACCGCTCGTGCCGGTCCGCGCAGATGGTGGCGACTGTCGACTTCGAGGTCTTGCCCAGCCCAGCCTCCTCGCACAGCGACTCGACAACGCGCATCGACAGCCCGCGCACGAACCCCCCGATCACCAGCGCCTTCAGCGGGTCGGTCCTCAACAGCCGCTTGCAGTGCCACTTCGGGAACAGCTTCGAGACGAACGGCATCGCCGTCTCGCGGACCTGTGGGATCTCGATCCGCAGCTCCCCCTCCGCGGTCTGCACGTGCCGGGGGCGAAATCCGTTACGCAGTCCCGAGTCGTAGTTGCGCAAGCCGCGCTGCCGCTCCGGCCGACGCTCATAGCGAGCCCGGCCCAACCACTGATCAAACTCGTCCTCGACTGCCCGCTGGATAATCAACCTGGCGCCGAGCCGACCTAGTTCGGACAGCATCTTCTGCGGGTCATTGACCATGCCCTTCCCCAGCAGCTTGTCGATCTCGGCTTGTATCTCCGCCGATGGCGGTACGGTGCGTCTCACGGCGTAGGCCTCCTTCATCGTCTTGCAGGACTTGAGGGAACCTACGCCGTCGCTCTGACAGCACCCGGCGGCTATTTACAACAGTTCTTGGACGCGGCCAACGCGCTGGCGACTTCCCTGCCTAGCGCGGCAAGCGGGGCGCTTGCTTCGTGCCAGGAAGGACGACCAACT
>VAWT01000118.1 GCA_005883415.1 Actinomycetota bacterium
ATCAAACGCCGTCGATCAGAATCGCTGCGCCGGGGGGTCTAACGGTTCATACACCGAACAGGGGGAGCTCGAATCCGTATGGTGCTCGCCACAGGCGGAGCCGAGGCTCGTTCACCCGCGACGACCCGGAGACGAGAGTTGCTAACCACCGCAGTGAACTGGAGCGAGGTCACCGCGATCGCGACCTCCATCCTGGCCCTCGGCCTGGTGGGAGGGTTCGTCGCCGCGGCGTTTGCAGCCCAGCAGGTGAGGGAGGCGCGCAGGAGTCGTGAGGCCCAGATGGCGGCCGAGTTCTTTCGCCGGTGGGATGAAGACTCGCTGGTCGAGGCGCGACGATTGGTGGGACGGTTCAAGTCAGCGGAGGAGCTGCGCGATGCCTTCGCCGCTTACGTCGCCGCCGATGCACCCGAGGCGTACGTGCTCTACCGCGAGCTCGACTTCTTTGAGCAGCTGGCGGCACTCGAGGTCCGCGGGGCCTTCGACCTGGAGATGATCAACCTGATGCTCGGCCGCACGTTGGTCGACCGCTGGGAGCTGTGGCGCCCGGCGCTGAACGCAGCGCATGGGCGGGGCGTGTACCCGTTGTTCGAAGGCCTCGCCGCGAAGGTCAGACGGACCCTGGACGCCCCGCCAGACTCCGCCGGCGCCGCACCTCCGACATCCACTTGACGGACGCCGGGACCGGCAGACGCTACGGTGCCGGTGTGGAGCGTCTGCACGGATTAGAGGTGCCAAGCACGCTCGCCGACGTGTGTCGGCCAGACCGCTTGGCGCTCGTCGTATACGACATGCAGGAGGGGATCCTCAACCAGATTGACGATCGAGACCGCGTGGTGGCGCGCGTGGGCGAGGTACTCGATCTCGCGCGCGGCACGGGCGTCAGAACACTCTTCACGCGCCACATCACCCTTCCGGTGGAGCTGATGGGCAGCGCTCAATTGCGAATGTGGCGCAGCTGGCAACAGGTCGATCGCCTAGAGGACGTGCGCTCTCCCTTCCCCCCGGAAGCGCCTCAGACCCAGATTGTGTCCGAGCTCGCCCCCACGAGCCGCGAGGCGGTCCTGGACAAGCTCACGTTGTCCGCTTTCGCGGGCACGCCGCTGGAACTGGTGCTGCGCGGATCGGCCGTGAACGCGGTCGCAGTTGTCGGCGTAGCGTTGGAGATCGGGGTTGAGCCTACGGTCCGTCATGCCGGCGATCTGGGATTCGTGCCGGTCGTGATCACCGACGCCTGCGGGGCGGGCGACGCCGTGGCTGGCACCCGCGCGCTCGAGACACTGAAGTTCCTGGGCGAGGCGCTGCTGACCGACGTCGCGGGATTCCGAGTGGCTGTCGCCGGCGGCCGGTAGTCGCCGTCGTTACGGAAGCGGCAGCAGCATCGCCCGTCCGGCCAGTTCCGTGGTCCGCTCGTTGACCGCCCCGGTCAATAGCCAGCGCTTGACGCGCTCCTCGGTGGTTTGGAGGATTGCGCTGACCCCGTTGTAGTCATGGTGTTGAGGGTCTCCTGGCTCCATGCCCAGCTCCGTGCAGATCTGGACAACGCCGACGGCCAGATCGTGACCCACGTGTGCGTTCATGCCCGCCGCTGCGAACTGAAGCGGCGCGATCCGCCGATCGTGGCGCGCGTCGAGCAGCGGACTCCGCGCCAGCGCCACCCTGGGAGGATTAGCCGCGGCGCCGTCCACGGCAAGTAGGCATTGCCGAAGAAGACGACAAGCCGCTCGAGGAACCGCGGCGCCTCCTGAGTGTGGTGGGCGAGATAGTCGCGCACCGCCAACGTCACCTCGAGATACATGCGGTTGAACCAGTGCACCCCGTCGCTGACCGGCAGTGTGGACTCAAGCCGCTCCAGGCTCGCCACAACCTCGTCCACCGTGCCGACCGGGGCCATCTAGCGGATCCTACGTAGGATGGACCGGATGCTCTACGGAGGAGTGGAGACGGGGGGCACCTGGTGCGTCTGCGCCGTGGGCAGCGGGCCGGAGGAGATCGTCGAGAGCGCGCAGTTTCATACCACCTGCCCGGAGGAGACGCTCGCGCGAATCGTCGCGTTCTTCGCCGCGGGTCCGGCCGTTGAGGCCCTCGGCATCGGTTCGTTTGGGCCGGTCGATGTGGATCGAAGCTCGCCGACCTGGGGATACGTCACCACGACACCAAAGCCGGGATGGCAGCACGTATCTGTGGCCTCGGTCGTGGCTGAGCGCCTCGGTGTGCCGGTCGCGTTCGACACCGACGTCAATGCCGCCGCGTTGGGCGAGCATCGCTGGGGGACCGGGCAGGGCGCCTCCTCCCTCTTCTACCTCACGGTCGGCACGGGCATCGGTGGCGGGCTGCTGATCGACGGACGACCCCGGCATGGGTTGGTCCACCCGGAAATGGGGCACATCCGCGTTCCGCGCGATTCGGACCCGGACCGGGCGGACTTCCGCGGAATCTGTCCCGTGCACGGTGACTGCTGGGAAGGAGTCGCCAGCGGGCCCGCGATCGCCGAGCGCTGCGGCAGCAGACCCGAGGAGCTGCCAGAGACTCATCCGATCTGGAGGATCGAAGCCGCGTACCTGGCGCTGGGGATCCTCAGTGTCGTGCTGATCGCGAGCCCCGAGCGGGTGGTCGTCGGAGGTGGGGTGATGGACCACCCATCGCTGCTGGAGATGATTCGCGAGCAGCTCAAGGAGCTCCTGGGCGGCTACCTCGAGACACCTGCTCTGGCCGATGAGATTGGGTCGTACGTGGTTGCGCCGGCACTGGGGGATCGCGCCGGCGTGCTCGGAGCGATCGCACTGGCGCAGACAGTTGAGGTTTGATGTGACGACCGGGGCGCACTCACAGAGCGCCGGTGCGCGACACTAATCAGGGTGAGCTCGCACGAGATAGGGCATCTCGTTCACCAGTACGGGTACCTGCTGGTGTTCACAGTGGTGGGGTTGCAGGCGCTCGGCGCTCCCCTGCCTGGCACGACGGCGCTTATCGCAGCAGCACTCTACGCGGCCACAGCTCACGGGCTTTCGATCGCAGGCGTGATTGCCGCGGGCGCGCTCGGAGCCCTAGCCGGGACGACGGCCGGCTTCGGGCTTGGCCGCTGGGGCGGAGAGCGCCTCTTGCTGCGGATCGGCACCGGCTTGCGCCAGAGCCCGGAGCGCGTGATGAGGATCCGCCGCGAATTCGCCGTCCACGGAGGCGGATGGCTGTTCGTCGGGCGGTTCATCAGCGGGGTGCGCAACCTCATCGGCTTGTTCGCCGGCGCCAGCGGGATGCCGCTGAAGCGCTTCCTCCCTCTCAGCGCCGCCGCCGCGATCGTTTGGGCCCTCGGCAACGGGCTCGGGTACTACTGGTTCGGCCACGCTTTGGCCAGAGCGAGTACCTGGGTCCAGGTCGCGATGGTCTGC
The DNA here is from genome assembly GCA_005883415.1 of Actinomycetota bacterium. Taxonomy (GTDB): domain Bacteria; phylum Actinomycetota; class Thermoleophilia; order Solirubrobacterales; family Solirubrobacteraceae; genus Palsa-465. The sequence continues at coordinate 3,387 of VAWT01000118.1, forward strand.
GCCGGCCTCGTCTGGATGCTGGTCTCGCTAAACCTGTTACGCCGACGAGTGTTCCAGCGGGCCGGGAACTCCTCGGCCGCAGAGCTGAGTTAGCGCGCCGCGTGTGACGGCGTCGCTGTCCCGGTCCCGGTAGCGCCGACGCTCGTCAGACGCCGAACCGACGGAACTCGAACTCCGCCCCCGAGAGCAGCGCGAAGATCAGCCGGAACGGAAGCGTGATGATGTCCAGGACAAGACCGAAGATCATCCGGATTGCGGCGAAGATGG
>VAWT01000119.1 GCA_005883415.1 Actinomycetota bacterium
CCCTGGAGATTTGAGCGCGTCCCCTCGTACACGGACACGACGACGGCGATCACCGCGACCGCCACTGCGATCCCCGCGGCGAGTCCCAGCCGAACGCGCAGAGTCATTCCGGAGACTCCCGGAGCGCGTAGCCGACGCCACGGACGGTATGGATCACCGGCGGCGCACCAGCGTCCTCGAGCTTGCGCCGCAGGTAGCCGATGTAGACGCGCAGCGCATTCGAGCTCGGCCCGAAGTCGTACCCCCACACGCGGTCGTAGATGACCGAATGCGGCAGCACGCGTCGCGGGTTGAGCATCATCAGCTCCAACAGCTGGTACTCGGTCCGGGTCAGCTCGACGAATTGCTCGCCAACCTCGACGCCGTGGCGGGCGGGATCGAGTCGTAGCCCGCCGAACGAGAGGGCGCCATCGAGCTCCGAATCGCCGCGCGCTCGGCGCAGGAGTGCCCGCAGGCGCGCTTTGAGCTCGTCGATGTCAAACGGCTTGACCAGATAGTCGTCCGCCCCGGCGTCGAGGCCGTCGATTCGATCGGAGACCGCGTCCCTCGCGGTCAGCATCAGCACCGGCACGCGGTTGCCCTCCCGTCGGAGCATCCTGCACACCTCGAGCCCGTCTATGTCGGGCAGGCCGACGTCGAGCACCACCGCGTCCGGGACGCTGCGCGCCACCTCGGCCAGCGCCTCGGCCCCTTCCGCGCTCAGGCGCACCTCGTAGCCCGCCAGTGACAGGGCGCGACGGAGCACGTCTCGCAGTCCCGTGTCGTCTTCGACGACGAGCAATCTCATGATTAAGAATTGTCCTGCTTACGGGCGCGGATCGCGCGTGCTCCTACGTACCTCTTACCCTGGCCTCGCGCAGGGCGGCGGCCAGGATCCCGTTGACGAACGCCGGTGCCTCCGCGCCGCAGAATCGCTTGGCGGTCTCCACCGCTTCGTCGATCGCGCCCTCAGGCGGAATCGGCTGCTCGCCCGGAAGCTCGTCCGCGTACAGCAGCTCCGCCAGCCCCACCCTGAGGATCGAGCGCTCGAGCGGGGCGATCCGATCCAGGGACCAGCCCTCGGCGTGCTCGGAGATCAGCTCGTCCAGCTCGGCCTGGCGGCGCCGGACGAGCTCTGCCAGCTCCCGGGTGAAGGGGTGCGTGCCGGGGCCGAGCGTCTGCTCCAGCTGCCGGTCGAGGAGATCGCTTTGGTACAGGGCCCAGACCGCGGCGCGGCGCTGATCGGTCCTACGCACGGGAGACGTACTCGCCGGAGCGCGTGTCGACCCGAACCGCGTCGCCGACGTTTACGAACAGCGGCACCTGGATCCGCGTCCCTGTCTCGAGCACGGCGGGCTTGGTGCCGCCTCCAGAGACCGTATCGCCCCGTAGCCCCGGCTGGGTGTCGGACACCGTGAGGTCGATCGCACTCGGAAGCTGGACGTCGGCGGGCTTGTCGTCGATGTAGAGCACCTCGACCTCCTCGGACTCCTTCATGAACCGCAGGGCGTCGGCGATCGTGGACTCAGGGATGCTGAGCTGGTCGTAAGTCTGGGTGTCCATGAAGTGGGCGTCGGTTCCGTCGCGGTAGAGGAACTGCATCCTGCGGTTCTCGGCGCGCACCGAACGGAACTTCTCCCCCGCACGGAAGGTGCGGTCGATAACCGCGCCATCGCTCGCCCGCCTAAGGCGGGTGCGCACGAACGCGCCCCCCTTGCCGGGCTTGACGTGCTGGAACTCGAGGATCTTGAAGACAGTGCCGTCGACCTCGATGTGATTGCCGTTGCGGAATTGGTTCGTGGCGAGCACGACGGCTGAGGGTAGCGGGGCGCTGGGCGCGACCCTAGTCGACGACGACCAGCTGCTTGGGCACCGAGGTCAGGATCTCGCAGCCGTCGTCGGTGACGACCACCAGGTCCTCGATCCGGATGCCGAACTGCCGTGGGAGGTAGACACCAGGCTCGACCGTCACCACGTTTGAAGCTTGCAGCTCGTCGTCCGAGCGGGTGGAGAGCGTCGGGCGCTCGTGGACCTCGAGACCGACGCCGTGGCCCAGCCCGTGCCCGAAATGCTCGGCGTAGCCACTGGCCGCGATCATCTCTCTCGCCACCCCGTCTACATCTTTTCCGCCGCGACCTGACCGAACGGCCTGCAACCCGGCCAGCTGCGACTCCAGCACCAGCTCGTAGACGTCGCGGGCGTCGGTCCCCGGGTCGCCGGCCGCGATCGTGCGGGTGCAGTCGGAGCAGTAGCCGTCGAGCTCCGTGCCCCAGTCGAACACGACCAGGTCTCCCTCGCGGATCTCGACGTCGCGGGGCTGGGCGTGGGGGAGCGCGCCGTGGGCGCCGGCGGCGACGATCGTCTCGAAGCTGACGCGCTCCGCTCCCCGTTGGCGCATGTCGTTCTCGAGCGCGAGAGCAAGCTGGCGTTCCGTGCGCCCGACTATCCGCTCGCGCAGCAGGCGCTCGAACGCGGCGTCGGCCAGCGCGCTCGCGGCCTTGATCCGCGCGACCTCGTCCGGTTCCTTGACCGCGCGCAGGGTCTCGACGAGCCGGCTGGTGGAGACGAGATCGACGTCGTCTCGGAGCTGCGCGCGCAGACACTGATGCTGGTTGACGGAAACGTGATCGGCCTCGAATCCCAGCCGGAGCTCGCCGGCTGGCAGCGCTTCGCCCACCAGGTCCAGCAAACCTTGGGGCGCGGGCGCGATCCGGCGAGCGAACGAGTCATCGACCTCCTCCGCCGCCTGTTCCTGGTAGCGGAAATCGGAGATGAACATTCGCAGCTGGGGGCCGATCAGAGCCAGTCCGTTCGATCCGCTGTAGCCGGTCAGGTAGCGAACGTTGACCAGGTCGGTGACCAGCAGGACGTCGATGCCCGCTTCCGCAAACAGCTCAGTCAGGCGCTCGGCGCGGTCGCTCATTCTTCGGACAGCTCCGTGTGCAGCCGCTCGAGCGCTTCCCGGTAGCCCGGCGGCCCTTTGCCGGCGACACGGGCGATGCAAAGCTCGCCGATGACCGAGCGACGCCGCCACTCCTCGCGGTTGTCCACGTCTGAGAGGTGGACCTCAACCGCCGGCAGCGCAGCCAGTTCGAGCGCATCTCTGATGGCGTAGGAGTAGTGCGTCCAGGCGCCCGGGTTGAGCACGATTCCGTCGGCCAGCCCCTCCAGGCGGTGTAGATGCTCGACGAAGTCGCCCTCCTGGTTGGTGTGAAAGAAACGGGTGAGCAGGCCCAGATCGCCGGCCTCGGTCGAGATCCTGGTCTCGAGCTCGGTCAGCGTCATGTCTCCATAGTGCTCGGAGGCCCGGCGTCCAAGCTGGTCGAGGTTCACGCCGTGCATCACCTCGATCCGGTTGCGGGGGCTGAAGGTCATCGGGTCGCGGGCGTTCGTGGGGTCATCGCGAGGTCAACTCTCGCACCGCGGCCAGCAGTTCGCCAGTCGGCACCTGGCAGCCGGGGCGCGGCGACCCCGGAGCGTCGAGCAGCACGAACGGCACCGATTGGAGGCCGCGGCGTTTCTTGTCCCTGGACGTGGCTTGGACGACGTCCTCAGGCTCCGCCCCGTCGAGCGTTGTCGGCAGACCCTTGGCGGCCAACAGCCCATGCACCTCGCGTCGCAGCTCGTCCTGACCGGAGAGGGTGAGCGCGGCCAGGAGCCCCAGTGCGACTGCCTCGCCGTGCCGGTAGCGCGCGTAGCCGGTGACGGTCTCGAGCGCGTGGGCGACCGTGTGTCCGAGGTTCAGCACCTGCCGCAGCCCCGCGTCGCGCTCGTCCTGAGCCACGATCCGCAGCTTCGTGCGGGCGCAGGCGGTGATGATCTCATCGGCGGTCGGGTCCGCACCGCCCCGCACGTGCTCCCACAGCTGACCCCCCGCGATCAGAGCCGTTTTGACGACCTCTGCGTAGCCGGCAGCGAGCTCCGCCTCTTGCCGCCGTAGGCCGAGTCGACCTGCGCCACCAGGGTGGTGGGAATCTGTACGTAGCGGACCCCTCGCTGGTAGGTGGCGGCGCAGAATCCGGCCAGATCGCCGACCACCCCGCCGCCCAGAGCCACGACAATGTCATCGCGCGTCATCCCCGCACGCGCCAGCTCGGTCCAGACGATTTCGGCGTGGGCCACCGTCTTTGACTGCTCCCCGGGCATCACCGCGACCCGGGCGGCGAGGCCCGAGAACGCATCGCCGTACAGCCGGCCGACGGTTCCGTCGGTGACCAGAAAGCGCCGTCCTTCCAGCTGGGGCGGCCAGAAGCGACCCGCGGTCAGAAGGCCGCGCCCCATGTACGCCGGGTAATCGCCCGAGGCGCTCGCTGCCCACAGGACCCTGTCGCCGGCGGGCAGATCCCCGAGCGCGCTGAGAACGGCCGCCATCTGCTCCGAGCGCTCGGCCGGGACCGTGACGTCGGCCACACTGGCGTAGATCGGTTCGCGCTCCGCGTACAGGCGCGCAAAGGTGGCGTGGTCGGAGGCCAGCGGACGCCCGCTGCCCTGCACCCGGGCCCAGGCGGTATCTGGATCGACGTCTACCCAGACGACGAGCTGGCGCTGGCCGAGCGCTTGGCGCACCCGGCCGGAGCAGACCGCGCCACCGCCGAGCGACACGACAGCCGGACCCGGCCTTTCGCGCAGCAGCTCGATCGTGACCTCCTCCTCCGTAGCGCGAAACGCCGGCTCACCATCCTCAGCGAAGATCTGTGCGATCGGCTTGCTAAGCCGCAGCTCCACCTCCCGATCGACGTCGACCGGCTCGGTTCCGAGCGCCGTGGCGGCGCTGCGGGCGGCGGTCGTCTTACCCGACCCCATGAACCCGATGAACACCAGCTGCCGAGGACTAGTCACGTCTCCAGTCGAGGCGCTCCTCGTACGCCGCCAGGGCGGCGCGCACGTCGTCGATGTGATCGCCACCAAGTTTGTGTCGGTAGGCGTCGGCCACCACGAACGCCACCATCGCCTCCCCCACCACCCCGGCCGCCGGTACCGTGCACGAGTCGGTCCGCTCCCGCAGCGCGTCGGCCGGCTCGTGCGTGGAGATGTCGACGCTCCGGAGCGGCTTGGTGAGAGTCGGCAGCGGCTTCATCGAGGCACGAACGACCAGTGGAGAGCCGTTCGTCATGCCGCCCTCGAGCCCGCCGGCACGATTGGTCTCGCGGTAGTAGCCCCGGTCTGAGTCGTAGAAGATCTCGTCGTGGGCACGGGACCCAGGCAGCCCGGCCACCTCGATCCCATCGCCGATCGCCACCGCCTTGATTGCCTGGATCGAAAGGATCGCCTGCCCCAGCCGACCGTCGAGTCTCGACTCCCAAGACACGTGCGAACCGAGGCCCGGCACGAGCCCGAACGCCACCACTTCGAACACGCCGCCGAGCGACTCGTTGGCCTTCCGCAAGCGGTCAATTTCATCAACCATCGCCTCGGAGGCGGTCGGGTCGAGGCACCGCACGGGGGACTCATCGACCCGCCTGAAGTCCTCGGGCCGGAGATCGTCCCTGCGCTGGGCCTTGACCGATGCAATCTGGATCACGTGGCTGTGGACCGTGGCCCCGAGCTGGCGCAGGAACGCCTTTGCCGCGGCGCCGCCCGCCACCCGGGCCGCCGTCTCGCGCGCACTGGCGCGCTCGAGGACGTCGCGCACGTCGGTGAGCCCGAACTTCTGCGTGCCAACCAGGTCGGCGTGGCCCGGCCGCGGGAGGTGCACCTCGGGTAGCTCCTCATCGACGGGCCAGGGATTCATCCGCTCCTCCCAGTTTGCGTAGTCACGGTTGACCACCTGAATGGCGATTGGTCCACCCAGCGTGCGGCCGTGCCTGACGCCGCCGGTGAGCTCGACCTGGTCGTGCTCGATCTTCATCCGTCCCCCGCGCCCGTAACCGAGCTGGCGCCTGCGCAGCTCGAGGTTCAGCGCGTCGCGGTCGAGCGTAAGGCCAGCCGGCATCCCCTCGAGGATGCACGTCAGGCCGGGGCCGTGCGATTCGCCGGCCGTGGTAAGGCGGAGGGTCATCGAGCGTCCGGTTCCGGTGATTCGTCCGTGTCGCGCTCCCCCGGTGATTCCTGCGCGTCCCGCTCCGCCGGTGATTCCTGCGCGTCCCGGCCAGCCTGAAAGCGGCCGGTTCCGCCGCACCAGGGGCAGGTCACCTCGTGCTGCTCTCCCCCTAGGGCCGAGGTCACCTTGCCGGTCCCGCGGCAGGGGGTGCAGGTGCCGCGGTCATCGACTTCTTTGCCTTTATCCGCGCTCACCGGCGGACCGCCACCAGCACTCCGTCCCCCACCGGCGTCAGCGTCCCGACGAGCTGCTCGTTATCAAGCAGCCGTTGGTTGAACGCGCGGGCGCGGTCGATCTGCTCCTGGC
>VAWT01000468.1 GCA_005883415.1 Actinomycetota bacterium
TTTCCTGCTGGGAGAGCTGCCGGGCGCCGCGTTCGGCGAGCGCCTGGTGGCCTCGGGCGCCGGCTCGCTCCTCCCTGATCTCCTCGTCGGCGACGACGGCGATCGTCGCGTCGAACGTCTCCCCCATTCCCGACTCGAACAGCAGCGGCACCTCGACCACCGCCGCTCGCGGGGGCGGCGACTCGCGCTCGAGCTGCCCGCGCCACTGCGCGATCCGCGCCCCCACCCGGGGCCACAGCAGCCCCTCCAGCCACGCGCGCTGATCATCGCCGGCGAATGCCGCCTGAGCGACTGCTCCCCGGTCGACCGCGCCGCCCGGAGCGACCTGCTCGCCGAACCGCTCGATCACCGCGTCGCGCACCTCCGCGTCCTCATACAGCTCGTGGACGACCCGGTCGGTCGACAGCGTCGCCGCCCCCAGCCGCTCGAGCGCCTCGAGCGCGGTGGACTTCCCGGCCCCGATACCTCCGGTGAGCCCCAGGAACGGGACTGCTATGCCGACTCGCCCTCCGGCGCGTCCCGCGCTGCCTGGGGGGGAGGGACCTCCTCCGCCTCGGCGGAGGCGTCGGGCTGCGGCGGAGGAGCCGGTGCCTCCTCGGCCGCGAATACGTCTTCGGAGAGCCCTAGCTCGGGCACGTTGTCGAGGTCGCCGGCGCCAGACTCCTCGGGTGCGATCGGCCGCACCGGCAGCTCCTGCCCCTCCACTCGCTTGATCGACAAGGACAGCCTCCGGCGGTCCGAGTCGATCTCGAGGATCTTGACCCGCACCTGGTCGCCGGGCTGGATGATCTCCCGAGGGTTCTCCACGTGATGCTGGGCGAGCTCGGAGATGTGGACGAGCCCCTCGACCCCATCGAGGATCTCGACGAACGCGCCGAATGTGACCACCTTTGTGACCGTTCCCTCGAGCTCGTCGCCGATGTTGTAGGTGTCGACCACGCGCTGCCACGGATCCTCCTGGGTCTGCTTGAGACCGAGCGAAATGCGCTGGCGGTCGCGGTCGATGTCGAGCACCTTGACCGTGACCTTGTCGCCGATGTTCAGGATCTCGCTCGGATGGTTCACGTGCGACCACGAAAGCTCGGAGATGTGGATCAGACCGTCGATCCCATCGAGGTCGACGAATGCCCCGAAATCGACGATGTTGGAGATCGTCCCCTCGACCACCTCGCCCGGCTGAAGGCGGTCCAGGATCCGCTCGCGATCCTCCTTGCGCTGCTCCTCGAGCACCGCGCGCCGTGACAGCACCACGTTGTTGCGTGAGCGGTTGAGCTCGATCACCTTGCACTCGATCGTCTGGGCCAGGTACTCGCTCGGCCGCCCCCTCGATGCGCCGCCAGGCCCGCTCGAACCGGGCGCGCTTCTTCGACAGGATTAGCCTGCCGTCCTGATCCTCCTTGGTGAGGACCAGGGCGTCGACCTCCTCGCCGAGCGAGACCTCCTCGCCGGGGTCGACCGACTTGCGGATCGACAGCTCGCCCGCGGGGATGACCCCCTCGGACTTGTAGCCGATGTCCACCAGCACCTCGTCGTTGTCGATCCGGACGACGTGACCGGTGACGACGTCGCCCTCCTGGAAGGGGTGGATCGTGGCGTCGTAATTGGGGACGACCTTGCCGTCGACCTCCAGCAGCAGGCCACCTGAGCCTTCAACGATCTTGGCGTTCGGCTGTTCGGTGTCGGGGATCAGTGGAGTTGTGGTGGACATGTATTCGCCGGAGGATAGCCACACTCGACCTTGGCGGCCCCTCCGTATCATCAATCCTGACGTGCCCCGGAGAGCTACCAAGCGCGGCGAGCAGCGAACCGCGCTCGACCGCGACTGCGATGTGCTGATCTGCGGCGCGAGCTTCGGCGGCCTCGCCGTCGCCCGGGAGCTCGCCGAAAGCGGGGCCGAGGTGCTCTTGATCGACCGGTATGAGATCGGCGAGCGACAGACGTCGGCGTGCGGGATCCCGACCGGATGGCTGCACTCGCTCGGGCTCGAGGAGTCGCTCCAGCAGACATTCGGAGAGCTCGTCATCCACACCCCGCACGCGACGGTCCGCTACGACCTGCCGTGGACATTCTCGACGTTCGACTACCGGCTGCTCTGCGGACTGCTCGCCGAGCAGGGGAGGTTCGAGTTCGAGACTGCGAAGGTCCACGGCCGGACCGCAAACACCGTTCACACCGACCGCGGAGACATCCGCAGCTCCCTGATCGTCGACGCGCTCGGCTGGCGCCGCGTGCTCGGCGCGGGCGCCAACATCCAGCCGCCCGACGCCCTCCTTTCTCGTGGCCTTGAGGTCCACCCCTTCGGCACCGGCGAGGACCTCGAGGTGTGGATCGACCGCAAGTACGTTCCGGCCGGCTACGGCTGGAGTTTTCCCGCCGGTGAAGAGGTCAGGATCGGCGTGGGCTCGTTCGACCCTCGCTTTCACGTGCGAGCGCCGACCGAGAAGCTGGCCCACGATCTTC
>VAWT01000023.1 GCA_005883415.1 Actinomycetota bacterium
CGTGGTGCTAGACGCCATCCGCTCCGACCCCCGGCTGACGGCTCGCCAGCGCTCCGCTCTCAGGGAGATCTACGCAGCGTTCGTCGGCCAGTCTGCACACGACGAGTCGCACGCAGTCGAAGAGTGAGCACCTCCGGTGAGGCACCGCTGGGCAGACGGGCCGCGCTGGTGACCGGCGCCGCCAGCGGCATCGGCCGATCCGTGGCCAGGCATTTGGTGGACGAGGGTATGGACGTGCTGGCGGTCGACCTCGAACCCGACCCCCATGGACCGGGCGTCCCGCACAAGGCCGACCTGACTGACCCGTCGGCCAACGAGGGCTGCGTGTCCGCGGCGCTCGAGCAGTTCGGCCGACTCGACGTCGTGGTGCCGAACGCCGGAGTGCAGTACGTGGCCCCGATCGAGGAGTTCCCGCTCGAGCGCTGGCAGACGATTCTGGCGTTGCTGCTGACTAGCCCGTTCCAGCTCGCCAAGAGCGCGTGGCCGGCTCTGCGCTCGAGCCGCTCAGGACGGCTGATCGTGATCGCGTCTGTCCATGGGCTGGTGGCCTCCCCGTTCAAGGCCGCCTACGTGTCGGCCAAGCACGGGGTGCTGGGACTGGTCAAGACCCTGGCCCTCGAGGGCGCGGAGGACGACATCTCGGTCACCGCCGTCTGTCCGGCGTACGTGCGCACGCCCTTGGTGGAAAAGCAGATCTCGGACCAGGCCCGGGCCCATGGCCTGGCGGAGGAGCGGGTGCTCGAGGAGGTGATCCTCGCCCCGCACGCCGTCAAGCGCCTGATCGAGCCTTCCGAGGTGGCGCGCCTGGTCGGGTTCTTGGCCGGGCCCGGCGGCGCGGCATTCACCGGTGCGCCGGTGACGATGGACCAGGGGTGGACGGCGCGCTGATCCCGGCGAGGTCCCCGGAGCGGTCGCGGCGGATCAGGAGCGCTTTCGCACGTCGGCCAGCAGCACGGGCCAGTGCTCGCGTAGCGCCTCGCTACCCATGAAAAGCCCCAGGTGGCCGCCGGTCGACAAGAACGTGCGGATCTGTTCTGGGGGGGTCCCACAGGCATCTCCAAGCGCGAACACCTGCGCCGGCGGGGTGATGTGATCGCGCTCCCCTCCAAGCAGATTCAGCGGCATATCGATCTTGTCGAGCTCGACACGCGTACCGCCGATCTCGAGCCCCCCGTGGATTAGCGCGTTGTCGGCGAAAAGGTGGCGCACGATCCAGAGGTAGAACGCGCCGGGGATGTCCTGGGTGTGCTTGAACCAGTCCTCGAACTCGGTGTAACGGTCGACGTGAGTCGGATCTCCAACGCTGCGGAAAAGGTCGAGCTGGCGTGAGATCTCATCGGCGGGGTTGATGGCGATGAAGCCGCTCAGCATGTGGCGGCCGTTCAGCACCCCACCGCCCGCCGCGACCAGCGCCTCGTAGAACCAGAGGTTCCCGTCTGGCGCGAGTTGTCGCACTATCTCCACGATTACGGCTTCGCCTGCGTGGAAGTCGATCGGAGCGCCGGCGAGCGTCAGCGTGTTGACTCGCTCGGGCCGCAGCGCGGCGTAGATCGCCGCGAGCCAGCCGCCCTGGCAGTCGCCGATCAGGTTGACGGTGCCCCCGCAATGCTTCACGGCGTCGTCGACCACCTCGAGGTAGTCCTCGATCGATGCGTCAGCGGTAGCTGGCGTGGCCCCCACCCAGTCGAGCGCCAGCGCCCGCTCCAGCCCCGCCTCGAGGATGGCGCCCATCTGGCTCTGAGTGCTGGAGTAGTCGACGATGCACGAGTCGTGGCCGGCCTGCGGGGGGAGAACCAGCGTCGGCACCACGCCGCGGCGGGTGCTAGAAAAGTCGCGGAGCCGGGCGAGCGGCGCCTCGAGCACTATCTCGTGCGGAGAAGCCCACTCCGGGACCTGGCGGCGGACCACGTGGTTCCACCAGCGGACGTGGTCAAGCGGCTCGATCTCCCCGGAGAGCGACGCCTCGAGGTAGCCCGAAGCGCCGTCGATCGCGGCCTGCCAGCCGCGGGTCCAGGTCTCAAGCAGTCTGGGTCCGATAAATGGTCGGGTCGCGATCATGGTCAAAAAATAAGGGGAGCGCCGGCGGTGCCGCGCTCCCCTCATGAGGCGGATTGATTTCGGACGTTACTTCAGTGCGGTGCGGGCGGTGTTCACGTACGCGCTCGCCAGCTCGCGGCTGAGGTCGACGTGCGATTCGATCAGGCCCTTGAGCCACTCGGGCTGGGCGCTTGAGGCAAACCGGGACTCGATCTCGAGGGCGCGGTCTACCGCCTGCTCGTAAGAGTCGATGTAAACGCCGCCTGCCTTGCGGGCCGCGGCCAGGACCTGGTCACTGGTGCCCTTGAACTGATCGAAGGGCGCCTCGAAGGGGTACTGCGTCTTGGTGGTCGTAGCCATCGCTTGCTCCTTGAACGTGTTTTAGGTGCTGCTTGCAGTTTAGCAAGATTCCAGCAAGCGGGCAAGCGGGTGCGGACCTAGCTGATCGGGATGTCCTCCATCTCCGTCGGTGCCGGCTCCGGTCGCTCGAGTCGCTCGAGATAGAACTCGATCAGCGCCCGGAGAGCCAGCAGCAGCTCGCGGAGGGCCTCGGTCAGGCGCCGCTGGAGGTCCGCGGGCACCAGTTCGCGCACAGACTGGATCAGCTGCGCGAGCAGCTCGAGCTCGGGTCCACCCTGGCCTTCGGACCCGGGGGCCTGCCACCCGGCCGGTGGAGGCTTGCGCCCGGCGGTAGAACGCCCCTGGCCCCGAGCTTCGGCAATCAGCCGCTCGGCCGCTCGCGAGGCCCGATCGAGTCGCTCCTCGAGCCGCCCCAGCGCGTCCGGCGTGGGATCGGAGAAGTCGCCCTGTTGAGGGTTATCTGGCATCGAAGCTCACCTCGAGCGCGCCGTCCTCGAAGCTGGCCTGCGTTGCCCGCAGGGCGGCCAGGGCGGTGGGGAGCGCAATTGTGCGTCGCTGGCCGTCGACGCCCACGATCAGCTCGAGGCCGCGCTGCTTTAGAGAAATCTCGCTCTTGCGGCTAAACGGCAGCTCTAGGCGGAGGCGGGCGCCGCCATCGAGCATCTCGATCTTCTGCACGGGTGCGTCGTGCAGGACGGCCGCGGGATTGTGTTGGGCGAACAGGGCGGTAGCGAGTCGGTCGAGCATCTCGCCTCCGACTACCTCCTGCTCGAAGTAGGGAGCGCACAGCACCGGCACCGGCGCGAACGCGGAACGCACCAGCTCCAGGTGCTCCTCCTGAAGGGTTCGCCAGGCGGCGAAGTAGTCTCCGACCTCCGCCGGGAAGACGCGGTTGACGACCACCGCGTCGGCCAGATACCCATACAGGTTGAGGTAGGTGAAAGTACGCATCGCCTCGCCGATCACCATCTTGTCCGGGTTCATCACCAGCCGCACCGTGCACAGCTCGTGGTCGCGGAGAATCTCGTTCATCGCAATCATGTTCTCCGACAAGCGGTGGATGTCGGCGAACACGGCGTGGCCGGGAAGCGGGATGTCGAGGACGGAGGCGGCGATAGGCCGCGCGGCGGCGAGGATCTGGCGCTCGAGCGGGAACACCTTCTGGATCCACCAGCGGGCGACGTCGGGGAACGACAGCAGCCGCAGCGTCTCGCCAGTGGGCGCGCAGTCGATAAGAAGCTCGCCGAGCCACTGCTGAACGCCTGACCAATGACGTTCCAGCTCGGCCTGGGCATCCACCTCCTGGCCCCAAAGACGGGGCGACACCCGCGTCGGGGTCCCGCCGACCTCCTCACACAGGGACTCGGACAGGCTGTGGGCGGGATCCGTGGATATCACGAGCGTGCGCAGCCCGGACGAGGCGCATGCTCGCCCGGTGCACGCTGCCACCGAGGTCTTGCCAACGCCACCTTTGCCGGTGTACAGGATCGTGCGCGTGCGCATGAGCAGGCGAGTCTAGGGGCCTGCGCCAGATCGGGAACCACAATGGTAGATTCGCTTGCGTGTCCGCCCGCAAAGCAGTCGCTCGACGCGCGTTTGCCCTGCTCAGCCCGGCATTCGTCGCGGTCGCGATCGCCGCCTGCGGGGGCAGTAGCTCGGACCAGGCCACCAGCTTGCTCAAGCAGACTTTCAGCGGGACGCACGCCATCAACAGCGGCAACGTGAACGTAGCTCTGATCCTGAATCCGTCCGGATCGAGCACGCTCAAAGGCCCGATCTCGCTGACGCTAGGCGGGCCCTTCGCCACCTTGGGCGCTGGCAAGGTGCCGAAGTCGGACTTCAACATCGCGATCAGCGCACTGGGCCACACGGGACAGCTGGGGATTCTCTCGACCGGGACCAACGGCTACGTGACGCTGAACGGAACGAACTATCAGCTGCCGGCGTCGACCTTCCAGCAGCTCGAACAGAGCTTCTCCTCGCTTACGTCCTCCTCTGGGAGAGGGTCGAGCTCGGGAACGCTCGGGAAGCTCGGAATCAACCCGCTGCACTGGCTGGTCAACCCGTCGATCGCGGGCAACGACACCGTGGGCGGGGCGAGCACCACCCATATTCGCGCGGGCGTGAATGTCCCCGCGCTGCTCAGCGACCTAAACACGTTCCTGGGCAAGGCCTCGTCGGTGGGGGTGTCGGGAGCGGCGAGGCTACCCTCGAGCATCTCGCCCGCCACGCGGACGCGGATCGCGAACGAGGTCAAGCAGCCCCGCGTTGACGTCTGGACAGGCAACAGCGACAAGACGCTGCGCAGGATCGCGATCGGCCTCACGGTACCGGTCACCGGCCAGATCTCTTCGTTGCTCGGTGGGCTGAACGCGACCCAGATCTCGTTCAGCCTTCAGTACGCGGACTTGAACCAGCCCCAGACGATCGTCGCACCCAAGTCGGTCGCGCCCTTCCAGCAGTTCCAGTCAAAGCTTCAGGGGATCCTGTCCTCGATTCAGAGCGCCCTCGGCGGCGTCGCAACGGGCTCCGGGACCAGCGGCAGCACCACGGGGACAAACGCCAGCCCGACGAACACCACATCTCCCGGAAGTCTGAGCAACTACAGCCAGTGCCTGCAGTCGGCCGGCAACAACGTCGCGAAGATGCAGCAGTGCGCGGCGCTGCTGAACGGGAAGTAGCGGGCCGGGCCTCGCGCGGGCACGCGCGGGTGGCACTACTCCTCGTCGGCCTCCAGCTCGTCTTCCTCTAGCTCCTCCTCGAGCTCGTCGGTGTGGTCGGCGAGCGCGTCAGGCTGGTTGCGGATCTGGAATGCCTCCAGGAGCTCGTCGCGCTGATGTTCGTCGAGCGGGGTCTCGTCGGAGACCAGAACCCAGTCCGCGCCCTCGAGATCCTCCATGTTGAAGATCTCGGAATCGAGCTCCGGCGAGTCGTCGACCACCACCAGGACCTCGGTCTGAGGGTTGAAGTAGGTGCCCGGACGGTTGAGCAGCTCGTCGAGCTCGAAGCGACGGGAATCGGCCACGGCTAAAGCCCTCTGAGGGACGTAATCTGACGCTCAACCTCCGCCTCGACATCGAGCGGCGGCTTGCCGGCCCGCACGCGCCTGTGATTGCGCGCGATCACCAGGTCGCGGATCTCGCCCCGCAGCTCCGCGTCGATCTGGGGTGCCGTCAGCCGTGTCAGCTCCTGCTCGACGTCGATCGGCGGCTCTCCGCGCCGTTGCCGGCGCAGATTGCGCGCCTCGAGCAGCTCCCGGATCTCGGTGTCGCGCTCGAGCAGCGCGGCGGATGAGTTCATCGCCGGACCGTGGGGGAGGTCCCGATCCATCACCAGGCGACTGCTCTTGCCGTACTCCTCCCACGTCTTTCGCATTGAGATCAGCGCCACCACTGCCCCCAGGATGCTGAGACCGCAAACCGAGAACAGGACGGGCCCGAACGCGTCAGGCATGTCCTAAGTATTGCGCGCGCCACGCCTGTTGGTCAGGAAGGTGCCCCTCGCGGACCAAGAACGGGCCCGACGCGGATCAAAAACACGCTGGCTGCGGTCTCCGGGAACGAACCGGTCCGCGGGAGCCCTCCACGCGATATCCTTTACCGAAGACTTATTGACTGACTAGTCAATCGATCGCGTAAGGCGGGATATAAAGCGACCCGCGCCAGCTCCCTGGCGCGGCTGCAAGGAGACTTGAAGTGGTTGATTTCACGCTCACCGACGAGCAGAAGAGCTTGCGGGAGATGGCGCATGGCTTCGCGGAGAAGGAGATCCGCCCGGTCGCTTGGGAGTACGACAAGAACGGGACCTGGCCTCAGGAGATCATCGAGAAGGCCTGGGAGCTCGGGCTCCTGAACACGCACCTGCCGGAGGAGTACGGCGGAGCGGGGCTGAGCTTCTTCGACGGCGTCCTGATCGAAGAGGAGATCGCCTGGGGCTGCTCGGGAATCGGAACGTCGCTGTCCTGTAACGGGCTAGCGATGGCACCGATCGTGATCGGGGCTTCCGACGAGCTCAAGAAGGAGTACTTGGGGCGCCTGGGCGAGGCGCCCCTGCTGGCGTCCTTCTGCTTGACCGAGCCCGACGCCGGATCCGACGTCTCAGGGATGAAGACCACCGCGGTCCGCAAGGGTGACAAGTGGGTGATCAACGGGTCCAAGAGCTTCATCACCAACGGCGAGTACGCCAACTGGTACACGGTCTACGCCAAGACAGACAAGGAAGCCGGCCACCGCGGGATCTCGTGCTTCATCGTTCCCCGAGACGCCGGCGTGATCGTGGACAAGCACGAGGACAAGATGGGCCAGCGGGCCTCAAATACGGCCGCCATCACCTTCCCTGACGTCGAGATCCCGCTGAACCACCTGGTCGGCGAGGAGAACAGGGGCTTCAAGATCGCGATGATGACCCTGGACCGCACCCGGCCGGGTGTGGCCGCGATGGCCACCGGCGTGGCCCGGGCGGCGATGGAGTTCGCGATCGACTACTCCAAGGAGCGCGTGCAGTTCGGCGTGCCGATCGCGATGCACCAAGCGATCCAGTTCATCATCGCCGACATGGCCACCAAGGTGCACCTGGCGCGCCTGGCGACCTGGAACTCGGCGACGCTGCTCGACCAGGGCAGGCGCAACACGCTCGAGTCGTCCCACGCCAAGCGGTTCGCCGCCGACGCGGCGATGGAGATCACGACAGATGCCGTCCAGGTCTACGGCGGCTATGGGTTCATCAAGGACTACCCGGTCGAGAAGCTCATGCGGGACGCGAAGATCCTCCAGCTGTATGAGGGGACCGCCCAGATCCAGCGGCTTGTGATCGCGCGCGAGACCCTGCTGCCGCGGCGGATCGACGAGCCGGCCACGGCCGCAGCCGCGGCTGCATAGACGGCACCGCGAGCACCGGCCACCCCTGGACGGGGCGCCGCGGGCGGCCACACCTCCGTGCCTGGTCGTGGTCTTTGAGAGACTGCGGCCAGGCAACCAGAGGGAGGTTCGATGCCCGCTTCCAAGTCGCCGCTAGCTCGCGTGCGCAGCGTCCCGAGGCTGTACCGAAAGCACTTCGCCGACCGGCGCAAGGAGCGCCAGTTCATCAGCTCGGCATCGTTCTTCACGACGTTCGCGATCGTGCGCGCAATCACGCACGCCATCCGAGCGAACGTGGGCCCGTTCAAGAACGTCACGCCCGGCGGGCGGCACATCCACCACATGACGTTCGGCATCATCGGCCTGCTGACGGTGGGCTACCTATGGATGCTCGAGTTCGGCGTTGCTCCCACCCAGCGACGCAGCTCGCGCCTGACGTCGGGCGCCTACGGTGCTGGGGCTGCGCTGACGCTCGATGAATTTGCCCTGTGGCTCAATCTCCAGGACGTCTACTGGGCGAAGCAGGGCCGCGAGAGCATCGATGCCGTCGTCCTGTTCGGCGCGCTCCTGTCGATGGGGCTCGTGGGTAGGGAATTCCTGACCGAGCTGGCGAGGGCCGAGCAGGAGGTCGAGCACGAGGGCGAAGAGCACCTCGAGCACCACGGCCAGAACGGCGCGGGCTCCGGGGCGCCTATTCCGTCCCGCTGAATTCCCAGATCGCCACGCCCAGCATCAACAGTCCGAGGGCGGCGACCACGGCCGCCTCGAGCAGCGAGGGCACGCGCCAGCCCCACCAAGTGACGCCCGGGTCGAGGGCCCGGCGGGCGGCCGGGGAAATCGACAGGTGGCTGAAGACCAACCGGCGCATCGGGTCAACGGCGTAGGTGAGCGGATCGATGCGGTTCAGCACGGTCAGCCAGCCGGGCAGGCCACTGACCGGGAATAGGGCTCCCGAGATGAAGAACATGGGCATCACGATCATCTGCATGACGCCGAAGAACGCCTGCATCTGCTTGATACGAATCGCGATCATCACTCCGAAAGCGGTGATCGTGAACGCCAGGAGCAGCTGGAGACCGAAGATGCCGAGGATCAGCGTGACGTTGTAGTCCACGCCCACCGCGGGTCCCAGCAGGATCATGATGACCCCCTGCGAGCAGGCGACGGTTGCGCCACCGAGGCACTTGCCGATCACGATCGAGCTGCGGCGAACCGGGGCGACCATCATCTCGCGCAGGAATCCGAATTCCCGGTCCCACACGATCGAGGCCGCCGAGAACATCGCGGTGAACATCACTGAGATGCAGAGGATCCCTGGGTAGATGAAGGTCTTGAGGTTGACCCCGTGGGTGCCGGCGCTCGAGAGCTGCTGCAGGCCCGAGCCCAGCACGAACAGGAACAGCAGCGGCTGCACGAACGTGGCCGCGATACGGATCCTGTCGGCCTTGAATCGGATCAGGTCGCGACGCCAGACGATCTGGATCGCCCGCAGCTCGGACGCCAGGCTGTGTGGCGGGACGTGGACGCGTACGGGCGCCGCCGCCCGGGGTTCCTCGATGGCGGTGGTCGCGGCGCTCATCGCCTGCCCCCATGCATCACCTGCATCATCATCCGGTTGCGATTCTTGGCGGCGTCCTCCTCGGCGTCTCTGATCGTCGTCCCGGTGTAGGACATGAACACATCATCGAGCGTCGGACGTGAGACGCTCACGCCCTTGATCGGCACCGCAAGCTCGGCGAACAGCCGCGGCACGAACTCCTCGCCTTGCTGGACTCCGAACGTGACCGCTCCTTCCGCGATCCGGGCCTCGAT
>VAWT01000024.1 GCA_005883415.1 Actinomycetota bacterium
CACGTGTGAATGCGCAGACCGCCCGCACCGGGCGCGGTGACGCGGGACGGACGAGGCGCCCGAGCGCCGCGGGTACGATGTGCTCGGGAACGAGCGCGGGGCCGATCCCGGCCGCCGCGAACGACGGGGCGGCGGCGACTTGGCTGGTTCGCACGGCGACTCGCGGGGCGAAACCGGCCGTGGCACAGCACACGTCGACGACCTCCGAGAGCCCTGTAGACCGCGCGTAGTGCACCCATCGTCGATCTGCGAGGAGTTCCAGCTTCACCCCCTCCAGGTCCAAGAGAGGGTCGCCATCGGGCAGTACGAGGACCAGTTCCTCCCAACCGAGTTGCTGCACCGGCCCGCTCCACGGCTCAGGCAGCGAGCCGACGGCGATGTCGCCAGCGCCTTCACGTGCCGCCTCCTGCAGTGCGCGTCGGTGCGGGAACTCGAGCAGACTCACCTCCAGTGACGGATGGCGACTCTGCCAATCGCGCAGCACCGCCGGCAGGATTCCAAGCGCCGCCGAGCTGGTGACCGCGACCTCCAGCTGGCCCAGCTCGAGGTCGAGCGCTTGGCGTACCGCCCGGCGAGCGCGCTGGGCGTGAGCCAGGGTTGCTCGCGCCTCGCCGAGCAGCTCCTGTCCCGCCGTGGTCAGGTGCACTCCGCGCGGGAGGCGCTCCAGAAGCGCTCCGCCCAGCTCAGCCTCAAGCGCGCGGATCTGCTGTGACAGCGAAGGCTGGGAGACCAACAGCCGTTCGGCTGCGTGGCTCAGCGACCCCTGCTCGGCGATCGCCACGAAGTACTCCAGCTGCCGAAGGTTCATCGCATAAGTATTACCTATGGCTGTCAATGGAGACTGGTCTTTGTGCTTATGGCTGTGCTTGTCTACCTTCAACGGAGAGGCGGGCAGAGCTCCCGAACCTGAGCGAACGGACCCTGAGATGAGCCACCCCAAGCAAGGCGCCCCCCGGCCTAATCGACACCTGCAGCACGCACTCGACAGCGCCCACCGCCTGAGCGAGCCACGCTCCCAGGACCAATACACGCCGGCGTGGTGGGCTCAGGCGACCCACGTCGGCGACATGACCGCGTTGGCCGCGCTGAACCTCGCCCAGTCGCTGCGCGCCTCGCCTAGTGCGAGGCCAAGAGGCGACCCCGATGGCTGACATCGTCAATCTGATGCCCAATCGCAAGCGCATCGCCTTGATCGCGCATGACAACTGTAAGGCGGAGATGCTCGAGTGGGCTGAATTCAACCGCGAGACGCTGGCCGCTCACGAGCTCCACGCCACCGGGACCACCGGGACGCTACTGGCCGACGAGCTCGGGCTCACGGTCCAACGGTTCCTCAGCGGACCGGTCGGTGGCGACCAGCAGGTCGGCGCGGCGATCGCCGAAGGCAGGATCGACTTCCTGGTCTTCTTCTGGGATCCACTGGAGCCCCAACCCCATGACGTCGACGTCAAGGCGCTGTTGCGCATCGCGGTGGTCTGCAACGTGCCGACGGCCTGCAATCGCGCCACCGCCGACTTCGTCCTCTCAAGCCCCTTGACCCGCGAGGAATACCAGCGATCTTCGAGCATCTACGCCGAGCCGACTGGATCGTCGCACGGCCTCCACTGAGAGACAGATCCCGGCTACAGCGACCCGGCCCGTCTTGACCTCATCCGAAGTGATCCAGCGCCAGCTCGGGCACGCCAACCTCGGCATCACCAGCGTCTACCTGCAGGGCATGGACAGCAGCGAAATCATCAGCACCGTCCACGGATGCCATCACCCAGCATCTCTGCCACCGCCGGGCTTCAGCTGAGGCAGTAGCAAAAGCCGGCGTGGGCCGGCACATCCATGGCGCCGGCCCACGCCACACCCCCGCCTGGCGATTGCGAGACGCTCGGATCGGAGCGTGGTCAGACCTGCTCGCGTGTTGGTCGAGTCCGCGAACCTACGCGGTAGCGCACGTGTGTCGCGAGCGGGGAATGGATGATCTCGAGCGGCTCGAAGCCGGGATCTTCCACCCCGTCGAACAACCGCTCGCCGGTACCGAGCAGGACTGGAACGATGTCGAGCATGAGCTCGTCGACCACGCCCGCGGCGAGCGCCTGGCGGACCGTGGAGGCGCCGCCCGCTATATCGACCCCAAGCCCGTCGGCCGCTGCTGTCGCGCGCTCGAACGCGACGTCGAACCCTTCAGTCACGAAGTGGAACGTCGTCCCGCCGTTCATCTCGATTGGCTCGTGCGGATAGTGGGTCAGAACGAACACCGGCGCGTGATATGGCGGCTCGTCTCCCCACCATCCCCGCCACTCGCCATCCCAAGGGCCGCGGATAGGGCCGAACATGTTGCGGCCCATGACATACGCACCGCGGCGCCTCATCAGCTCATTCTGGGCGCGGGCGTCAGCTTCGTGGAGCGGCTCGTCCAAGTGCCAGTGGTGCAGTTCGAGGCCGCCGATACCCAACGGATTCTCGCGGCTCTGATCAGGGCCCGCGACGAATCCGTCAAGCGATATCGACATGTGGCAGGTAGTTGCTGTCATGGACTCTTAGACCGCCGACCCGCTGAGAAATCATCGGTTGCCAAACCCAACGGCGGCTCGTACGGCGCCCGCGCAGATCAGCCTCGCCCGGCTGCCGATTCTAAGGGAGGGGAAACCACTACATCAGCGCGGCGCCTGTGACGTTCTCCTCTAACATTGCCGGAATTGACTGGGCGCCATCCCGAGCCCCAGAGCCTGGGCATGAGGCGGTCGGTCGACAACGTGGCCCTGCTCTTCTCCTAGCATCAAGACGCCTGCAGCTAGCCCGAAGCGCAAGCCACCCCGTTTAGGCGTCGAGTCCCTCCGCGAGCCACGCCTTCGCGCTCGCCAGCTGGACGTACTCAGGCCAGAGTTTGGTCGAGCACTGTGTCAAGCATTGGGTGGCGCCAGTCACCGTGAGCCCGCTCGATTGTGAGCCTCGCTTCGCGGCCCGCGAGCGCGAGCGTAGCAATCTGATTATCGAACGTTGGACGGCCCAAACGCCAACGCAGGGCAGGGTCTTTTACTCCAGCGGAACGCGCGAGTGCGCGCGTGATCGCCGTCGCAGGACGCGACATGGCGGCCTTCACCGCCAGCCGTTCGTGAGTCGCGAGGGGATGGCGAAACGGAGAGCACACCGCTTGGTAGACGATGCTTTGAACGCCCGATCGCTTCGAGAACGCTGTCTGCGCGAGGTACGCGTGATGGACATCGCCAGAGAGCACGCCGACGGACGCCGGTGCGGGCCCGCGCTCGCCCGCAGCTACAGAGCGGATCAGCTCAACGATTCTCGTGAATGAGCTCTCGAACGCGGCCCAGTGCTCCAGATCGAACGACTGCCGCAGATGCTCACCGATGCCCGCAAACCGCTTTCCCCACGCTCCAGCACAGACCGCCTCGTTCCAGGCCTCAAGCCAATGGAGCCCAGGAGCGAGCAGCAACGGCACCGACGTGGCGATCAACAAGTGGTCGACCCCACCGGTCAACTGCCGCTCAAGCCAGTGCCATTCGGCGTCGTCGAGCATCGATCGCTGTCCTTCCTTGAGCACTCGTCCCGCGCGCGAGTCGATCACCACCAGCCGGCTCCCGCCAAGTCCACGGGAGTAGCTCCAACGGCTGCCGGCGGTCTCGTGGCTCGCCCTCAGCGCGAACTCGCGCACGGCTTCGGTGCCGTCGTCCGTCGCGGTCACCTGTCCCAGCAACTTATCCGCAGCGAGCTCATCGGGAGACAGGTTGCCGAGATGCTGATAGATCCAATAGGACATGAACGCCCACTAGTGGGTGCCCCCAGGCTTCGTGATACAGCCGCGTGTACTCCTCAAAATCAGCGACCTGCTCACCCGGCGGCCTCGGAATGTGGCGGCGGGTGCGGATGAACTGCTGTGTGGCTGGCGAGAGCTCATCGGCATACACCTGATCGCCGACCAACAGCAACAAGTCGGGCCAATCCGCGGGCAGCTCGCTCACCAGCCGACTGGCAAGGGCATACAGCGCGCCGATCCCAAGTCCCTGGCGATCGTCGCGCCGCGATAGCGAGTACGGCGGCTCGAGCGGCGCGGTCACGCTACAAGACCCAAACACCACGCTGATCCCACCCTTGGGTCTAAGCGTGCGGATCACGCTGGGAGGAAACCGTGAGCCGGGCTCCGGCCAATGGCGCTCGCCGTCCACGGCCACCTCGTACTCCGTGACCGAGCCCGGCTCGAGCCCCTTGATCACGACGATCGCGTAGTGATGGCCCTCGATTCGGAACGAGCGCGCACGCGAGCCGAGTACCTCTACCTCGCAAGCACCGCTCGTCTCGACCCAGACAGTCGCCTCCGACTCCCCGACATAACGCAGCAGCGGACCCAACACCAGCGAAGGCGCCGAACCGGACTCGCGTCGCGCCTCACCGGTAGGCCGAGTCCCTACCCGATGCACGCCCCTAACGAGCTCCGTGTCGAACCGCTCTCCTGACTACCAAGTCAGCTCAATTTCTAGTTCGCTGCCCTCGTCCTCGATTTCGAATTCCAACTTGAGGTTCACCTGATCGGGGACGTGTGCGACAAACCGCAGGTTCTCCCTTTGGATGACGAGATCGTTGTTCGACGCGAGCTCGTCGGCGATAGCGCGTAGGCGCGCGGCTGCATCCTCCCGCGAAACGGTGCTTTTCTCCTTCAGCTCCACT
>VAWT01000274.1 GCA_005883415.1 Actinomycetota bacterium
TCAGGCGCTCCTTCGGGAGGCGCTCAGTGCCGGGGTCAATTTCATCGACACCGCGCACCTCTACACCGGCGGCGACAGCGAGCGGACGATCGGCGCTGCGCTTGCCCCGTTTCCCGAAGGGCCCGTCGTGGCGACCAAGGGCGGCTACTCACCCGGCGAGGGGCGCCCCGAGGTTCTCAGGGCGCAGGTCGAAGAGAGCCTGCGCCGCCTACGCACCGACCGGATCGAGCTCTACTACCTCCATCGTGTCGATCCCCAGACGCCGCTGGAGACGAGCCTGGCCACAATTGGCGAGTACCGCGATCAGGGCAAGGTCCGGGAGGTGGGCATCTGCGAGGTCGGCATCGAGGAGATCGAGCGAGCGCGCCAGGTGGTGCCGATCACGGCGGTCCAGAACCGCTACAACCTCTCCGACCGCCGGCACGAGCAGGTCGTCGACTACTGCGCCGAGCAGCGGATCGCGTTCGTGCCGTACTTCCCGTTGCGCGGCGACGGCGGATCGGTGCTACGCGAGATCGCCGAGTCGCACCGAGCGACCCCGAGCCAGATCACGCTGGCGTGGCTGCTCAAGCGCTCGCCGACGATGTTGCCCATTCCCGGAACGCTGTCGTCAGAGCATCTACAAGAGAACCTCGCCGCGCTACATATCGAGCTGTCAGAGGACGAGTATCAGGCGCTCGCATAGCGCATGGCCGAAGGTCTGACAGGCTGCGGAACTCGCGCGGCGGTCAACCGTCAGGAGTTATCGCGTGCCCGGGCGCACTCCGCGCAGGTCCCGACGATCGCGAAGTGGGCGAAGCGCGCCTCGTGCCCAAATCGGCTCTTGATCTGAGCCCGTACGGGATCCAGCTCGTCGGGCTCTACCGCGCGGGCCGTGCCACACCGGTCACAGAACAGGTACTCATGCTCGCCGTGGCCCACGAGCACGTACAGCCCGGGACCATGGCCAAAGTGGACGTGGCGGACGAGCCCGTGGCGCTCGAGTGTCTCCAGGTTTCGATACACGGAGGTCAGCTCGAGCCCGCGCTGTTCGGCGAGCTGCTCCGCGGATACGGGTCCATTAGCTGCGAACAGCGCCTCCAGCACCAGCCGGCGCGAGGTCGAGAGCCGCATTCCCCGCTCCCGGAGCGCCTTCACCGCGCCGGGCAGATCTTCGAATGACAGCGGCTGGACGTTCGGGGCCGAGGTCATCGTGGTTCTGCGGCCTGTTCTCCCAGCTGGGCCCTCCACCGCTCCCCTCCCAGCCGCCAGACGGCGACGGCGATCGTCCACGTCGCCAGGAACACCAGCGCCACCGCGACCGAGAGTCCGGTGATCGTCAGGTTGTAGAACACCTTGCGCACCGGTTCGGCGAACGCCCATTCGTAGGCGAAGTTCATGAACGTGCCTTCGATGGTGTCCATCAACGACATCCCTGCCGCGAACAGGATCGGCAGGCAGAGGATGGCGTAGAACGGCAGCCCGGCCCCTGCCGCCCCTGCCGCCAGGAACAGGAGCGCGATCTCGGTAGCCGTATCGAACCCGAGCCCGAACAGAAGCCCCACCGGATACATCTGCCACGGCTCGGAGATGGCATTGGCAAACCGGCCGAACAATCGGTTCATCAATCCACGCGAGCGCAGCTGCCGCTCCAGCTCGGCCTCATCAAACCGCCCGCTGCGCAGTTCGCGAAACACCTTGACGATCCCGCAGAGGATCACCATGTTCAGCGCCGCGAGCAGATACAAGAACGTAGCCGACACTCCAGTGCCGATCCAGGTCGTGGCCTCGTGCAGGGTGGAGTCGCTGTTCGCCACCTGGCCGCCCAGCGTGCGGATGCCGATGGCGAACAGGAACGCGAGCACGAATACGACTGTCGAGTGGCCGAGCGAGAAGAAGAAGCCGACGCTGACGGGCCTCTTCCCGTCTGACATCAGCTTGCGCGTCGTGTTGTCGATAGCCGAGATGTGATCGGCATCGAATGCATGGCGCAGCCCGAGCGCGTAGGCGGTCAAACCCGTGCCGAGCACGAACACGCCGGCACTGCCCAGGCGGTAGTGATGGGGGACAACCAGCGCGATCAGGAGAAAGAACCCCACGACATGGAGCCCCACGACGACGGCGGCCATAATCGCGATCGTCCGCCACCGAGTCACGGCCTGACGGTATCCCGAGGCGATCGCTACTGCAAGGTAATCGCGATTACGGCCAAGCCCCGGGGCGGTAACCGCGATTACCGCCCGAAGCTCCCGGCGTGCGTCCGGATCCGGCACGCGATGCTCCGTGCACGATCAGCGGCAAAGTGAGACCCTGGACTTTCGATCGACTCCGGGACGGAGACCCGCAAGTTGCAGTGGGTCATCGTGATGCCCGAAGCCACTCAACCTGGGTCGAAGCCGTCTCGAGCAAGCGGCAGGCGGATGCCGCCGGGCTCAACCCTCCCCCACCGTGCGGCTAGGTGCCACAGCAGGAGTGCGAGGCGAACCTCGAGCCTTGGTTGCGAGGAGATCGCGCGCTGGAGATTGAGGCGGCGGGTGCGCCGGCCCGCGCGTCGCAGCAGCGCGCCGGTGATCTGAGGCCAAGGGACCGCGCGCTGGGCAAATGCGTTGTCCAGCAGCGCAAGGCGGCTAGGTACGAGCGCCCTCCACTCAACCCCGCACGCGAGCAGCTCCTCGTCCTCTCTCCGCCAGGGCTGGAGAACGTCGCCGGCGCCCACAAGCTCGGCCGCGATCCTGTCGCCGACGTGAACGCCTGCCGCTAGCACCCCATCGAGAACGAGGACGCCCGGCCCCGATCGCGCGGCTTCGAGCCACTCCGATATTGGGATGTGACCGGCATCCGTGCCGAACACCACAGTGGTAAGGGTCGCGCGCGCGTCTGCTCGCTCGCCGGGATCGAGCTCCTCGAGCAGTTCCACATCAAGGTCCAGCAGGTACTGGTTGAGGCTGGGGCGGACGCGAGGCGCTCCCCGATGGACCGAGAGAGGATGGGGCTCAGGCGTCTGCGGCTTCAGTTAGAGGTTCCCCGCTGCGGGAAAAGGTTCGGGTCCGCGGGCAGTGTACGCCGCGTGTTGCATTCCGCCTCAGCCATAGATGCGCCACCTTGTAACCCGGATTACGGTCAGGGCAATTACGGGACTCTAGCCGCGGGCCAGTCGCAGGTGTATATCCCAATCCTTCGTGTGCCTCGCGATTCCAGGACGTGTGCTGGAAATGGTGGATCCCGCCAACCACATCGCGAAGGTGGACGTCGTTGGGGTACGCCGCAAGATCAATGTGGGACTGCTCGCAGACGGCGAGGGCAACGGCCCGGAGCCTGGCGATTGGGTCCTGATCCACGTCGGCTTCGCGCTGTCCAAGATCGACGAGGAGGAGGCCCACGCCACGCTGCAGCTGCTTCAGAGGATGGGGGCGGAATATGAGCAGGAGCTCGACGAGTTGAAAGCGAGCGTTATCGATTGACCGTCTCCCGATGCGATATGCGCTCCGGCTGCATCACCTGCGGCGACCAGGGAGTCCCGATGCGGATTGTGGAGCTTCACGAGGGCGAGGCGGTGTGCGTTGATCAGGATGGGGCGTCGCACAAAGTGGCCGTCGAGTTGCTTGACACCGTGCGGCCCGGCGAGCGGATACTCGTCCACGCCGGCGTCGCGATTGGGGCCGTGACGTGAAGTACGTCGACGAGTTCCGCGACGCGAAGCTCGGGCAGGTGCTGGCGGGGGAGATCCTGGCCGAAGTCGACCCCCATCGCCACTACAAGGTGATGGAGGTCTGTGGAGGCCACACCCACTCGATCTACAAGTACGGGATCGACGATCTGCTGCCCGACAACGTGGAACTCGTTCATGGGCCGGGCTGTCCCGTGTGCGTGATTCCCATGGGTCGGGTCGACGACGGCATCGCCATCGCTCGCCAGGAAGGCGTGATCTTCACATCCTTCGGCGACATGTTGCGCGTCCCCGGCTCGCAGTACACGCTGCTGGACGCCAAAGCGCACGGCGCCGATGTCAGGATGGTGTACTCGCCGCTGGACGCCCTGCGGATCGCGCGCGAGAACCCCGAGCGGGAGGTCGTGTTCTTCGCCATTGGGTTCGAGACGACGGCGCCGTCGACCGCCCTGACGCTGAAGCGCGCTCGGGACGAGGGGATCAGCAACTTCTCGTGCATCTGCAACCACGTGACGATCGTGCCGCCGCTAAAGGCGCTGCTGGAGTCTCCGGATCTGCGGCTGGACGGCTTCATCGGCCCCGGCCATGTCTGCACCGTGGTGGGCGCCCGTCCGTTCGAGTTCATCCCCGCGGATTACGGCCGTCCGGTGGTGATCTCGGGTTTCGAGCCCCTCGACGTCATGCAGTCGGTCCTGATGATCCTGCGGCAGCTGTCATTCGGGCGGTGCGAGGTCGAGAACCAGTACACCCGGGTCGTGCCGCGGGAGGGGAACCTGCGCGCGCTGGAGGTGATGTCCGAGGTGTTCGAGCTCCGTCCCCACTTCGAATGGCGTGGCTTGGGCTTCATCTCGCAGAGCGCGCTCAAGCTGTCAGACGCCTACCGGGAATTCGACGCCGAGCAGCGCTTCGAGGTCCCAGGCATGCGCGTTGCCGACCCCAAGGCCTGCCAGTGCGGCGAGGTGCTGAAGGGCGTGATCAAGCCCTGGGAGTGCAAGGTGTTCGGCACCGCGTGCACCCCGGAGCACGCGATCGGGACGTGCATGGTCTCGCCTGAGGGGGCGTGCGCGGCTTACTACAACTTCGGGCGCTACGCGCGCCAGAAGGAGACCGCGTGAGCGCCATCGACCGCGAGGAGCGCGTCCTTCAAATCATCGAGACCGCCCGCTCCAAGCGGCCACGGTTCCGCGACGAGCGCCTGACGCTGGCGCACGGCGCGGGGGGCAAGGCAACTCAAACCCTGATCGAGGGGCTCCTCGTGCCGGCGTTCGCCGCCGAGGAAGGCAGCCCGCTCGAGGCGATGGCAGACGCGGGCACCGTGAACATGGACGGCGTCACGGTCGCGATGACCACAGACAGCTTCGTGGTCAAGCCCCTGCGGTTCCCCGGCGGATCGATTGGCGAGCTGGCCGTCAACGGCACAGTCAACGATCTCGCCGTCTCCGGGGCACGCCCCTTGGCGCTCACCGTGTCGATGATCCTGGAGGAGGGGCTCGAGGCTGAGGTTCTGCGGGCCGAGGTAGAGGCGATCGCCGAGGCGGCCGCCACCGCCGCAGTTCAGATCGTCGGTGGCGACACAAAGGTCGTCGAGCGCGGCGCCGCCGACGAAATGTTTCTCACGACCACTGGGGTTGGAGTGCGAGATCCGCGCGCGCAGCTCGCTCCGGACGCGATCGCGCCCGGAGACCAGGTGCTGGTCTCGGGGCCCCTCGGAGAGCACGGGACGGCGATCATGCTCGCGCGCGATCAATTCGACCTCGATGCCGAGGTGGAGTCAGATACCTGCTCGCTGTGGCCGGCGGTCGACGCCTTGCTGGCCGCGGCTGGTGAGGAGCTTCATTGCGTGCGCGACGCCACTCGCGGCGGGGTGGCGTCGGCTCTGAACGAACTGGCGCGGTCTTCCGGAGTTGCGGTGACGGTGCGCGAGGCGGACGTGCCGGTCTCGCCAGTTGTTCAGGCGGCGGCCGAGCTTCTCGGAATCGACCCCATGTACATCGCCAACGAAGGCCGGCTGGTGGCCTTTGCCGCCCCGCAGGCGGCAGACCACGCCCTCCAGGCGCTGCGGGCTGTCCCGGGATGCGAGCGCGCGACTGCGATCGGCGAAGTACATCGTGAGCCAACCGGGATGGTGCTGGTGGAGACGGCCTTTGGCGGCAAACGGGTGATGGATCAGCTCGTCGGCGACCCCCTGCCGAGGATCTGTTGAGGTAACGGTGCACGAGCTGTCGATCGCCGAGTCCATCGCGAGCATCGCCGCGCGGCACGCCGACGGACGGCGCGTTCGGCGGGTCGAGGTTCAGGTCGGCCACCTCCGACAGGTGGTCCCTTCGGCCCTTACCTTTGCCTTCGAGCTGCTGGTCGCCGGTACAGCGCTCGAGGGCGCAGAGTTGACGCTCGAGGCCGTCCCTCCCGCCGGGCGCTGTCGGGGCTGCGGCAGCGAGACGCAGCTGGAACGGTTCCCGTTGGCCTGCGGCGCCTGCGGGGGGCTGGATTTGGAGATTACGGCGGGCGAAGAGCTGCTGGTGACGGCGCTCGAGCTGGACGAACACTTCGATCACGAGCGGAGGGAGGACACATGCCAGACAACGGCGGACTCTTGGTGGCGAGGAGTTCCTACAGCCGTTTCGCGCCGCGCTGCGCGATGAACTCGATGCGCCATTCGTGCTGGTGATCGAAGGATCGATCCCCAACGAGAAGATCAACGGGGAGGGCTACTGGAGCTCGTTCGGCAACGACGAGGCCACCGGTGAGCCGCTGACGCTCAACTGGTGGCTCGATCGCCTCGCCCCCAAAGCCTGGGGTGTGGTCGCGGTCGGTACCTGCGCCACTTACGGAGGCATCCATGCAATGGCCGGCAACCCCACCGGCTGCATGGGACTTGCCGATTACCTCGGCTGGGACTTCCGCTCGGCCGGAGGCCTGCCGATCGTCAACATCCCCGGCTGTCCGGTTCAGCCGGAGAACTTCATGGAGACGCTCACCTGGCTGCTCTACCAGGCCGCCGGATTGGCTCCGACGATCCCACTTGACGAGGCCCTTCGCCCGCAGTGGATCTTCGGCAAGACCGTCCACGAGGGTTGCGACCGGGCCGGCTACTACGAGCAGGGTGATTTCGCCAAGGACTACAACTCCCCCAAGTGCCAGGTGAAGATCGGCTGCTGGGGGCCGGTGGTGAACTGCAACGTCCCCAAGCGGGGCTGGATGGCCGGCATCGGCGGCTGCCCAAACGTGGGTGGCATCTGCATTGGCTGCACGATGCCCGGCTTCCCCGACAAGTTCATGCCCTTCATGGACGCCCCCCCGGGCGGCGGTATCTCGTCGGCCCTGACCGGCATGTACGGGCCGATGATCCGCAAGCTGCGCGGGATCACCAACAAGACCATGAACAAGGAGACCAAGTGGCGGCACAACCGGCCGCAGCTCACGACCGGATACAAGCCGCGGTGGGGCAACTGACCCACACCTCGACCAGCGGCCAAGACCTGTAGCGAGAGGAGAGACACATGGCAGTACGCGAGCGAATCAAGCCGGAGGCCGGCAAGCTGGTCGACATGGCCTGGGACCCGATCACCAGGATCGTCGGGAACCTCGGGATCTACACGAAGATCGACTTCGATAACCGGGAGGTTGTCTCGTGTAAGAGCACCTCGTCGCTGTTCCGCGGCTACAGCGTCTTCATGAAGGGCAAGGACCCGCGGGACGCGCACTTCATCACCAGCCGCATCTGCGGCATCTGTGGGGACAACCACGCGGTCTGCTCCTGTTACGCGCAGCAGATGGCCTACGGCGTCAAGCCGCCGCCGCTCGGCGAGTGGATCGTCAACCTCGGCGAGGCCGCCGAGTACATCTTCGATCACATCATCTTCCAGGACAACCTGGTGTTCGTGGACTTCTGCGAGCAGATGGTCAAGGAGACAAATCCCAGCTTGTGGTCCAAGGCGGAGTCAACCGACGCGCCTCATGCCGAGATACACGGGTATCGCACGATCGGAGACATCATGCGCTCCTACAACCCGTTCACCGGCGAGACCTACAAGGAAGCTCTGCTGATGAGCCGGATCGGGCGGGAGATGATCTGCCTGATGGAAGGGCGCCACGTGCACCCCTCGACGATCTACCCCGGCGGAGTGGGCACGGTTGCCACCCCCACCCTCTTGACGGACTACCTCAGCCGGCTGCTGCGCTGCCTGGACTTCATCAAGAAGGCAGTGGCGATGAACGACGACGTATTCGATTTCTTCTACGAAGCGCTGCCGGGCTATGAAGAGGTCGGACGTCGCAGGATCCTCCTCGGCTGCTGGGGAGCGTTCAACAATCCCCTGTACTGCAATTACAAGTACACGGACATGGATAACTGGGGCAACGAGATGTTCGTCACGCCCGGCGTCGTCGTGGACGGCGAGCTGGTAACGACGAACCTGGTGGACATCAACCTCGGCATCCGGATCATGCTCGGCTCCTCCTATTACGAGGACTGGGTAAACGAGGAGACGTTCGTGCCCACCGATCCACTCGGTAACCCGGTAGACAAGCGGCACCCCTGGAACCAGACGACGATCCCCAAGCCGCAGAAGCGCGAGCTGGAGGGGGGCAACTACTCCTGGGTCATGAGTCCCCGCTGGTACGACAAGCGCACCGGCGACAACCTGGCGCTCGACACCGGCGGCGGAGCGCTGGCGCGCCTGTGGGCGACAGCGCTGGCGGGCAAGGTCGATACGCCGTTTGTCAAGGCCACCGGCCAGAGCGTGCTGATCAACCTGCCCAAGACACCAAATACGGCGGAGCAGACGCTGGAATGGCGGATCCCGCAGTGGTCAAACGCAATCGAGCGTGACCGGGCGCGGATCTACTTCGTCGCCTATTCGGCGGCGATGGCGATGCATTTCGTCGACCAGGCGTTCAACGAGATCCGCGCCGGGCGGACGAAGGTGTTCGAGGACTTCGACGTCCCGGACGAAGCGATCGGTTGCGGCTTCCACGAGGCGGTGCGAGGCGTGCTCTCCCACCACCTGGTGATCCGCGACGGCAAGATCGCCAACTATCACCCTTATCCGCCGACGCCCTGGAACGGAAGCCCCACCGACTCCTATGGCACGCCGGGTCCCTACGAGGACGCGGTAATGGGTCAGCCCATCTTCGAGGAGAACGACCAGGACAACTTCCGCGGCATCGACATCATGCGGGCGGTCCGATCGTTCGACCCCTGCCTGCCGTGCGGGGTGCATATGTACCTGGGCAAGGGCAAGACCCTGCGCCAGGTTCACTCGCCGATGTTCGGAGAGCACGGCTAGGTGATCGAGGCAGTCGACTCCCGCGCACTCGTAGCCGAAGTCGAGCGGCGCCTGGAGGAGCTTGAGGCTCTTCCCGATGGCGCTGCCCGCGACGCGGCCATGGGCGTCGTGCAGGCGTTGCTCGAGCTCTATGGCGCCGGGCTCGAGCGGATCGTGGAGGAGATCGCCGCACGCGACGACGGCGAGCTGGCGGAGGCGCTCAGCGACGACGAGCTGGTGGCGCACCTGCTGCTGCTGCACGGCCTACATCCGACGCCGATTGAGGAACGTGTGCGCTCTGCGCTGGAGGAAGTGCGGCCCTACTTGGAGTCGCATGGCGGCAACGTCGAGCTGCTGGAGGTTGACCCCCCGTCGGTCCGGCTACGGCTGGAAGGCAGCTGCAGCGGGTGCCCCTCGTCGACGATGACGCTCAAGCTGGCGATCGAGAATGCGATCCGCAAGGAGGCGCCAGAGATCGGGGAGGTGGTGGCCGAGGGAGCCGTCTCCGAGCGCCAGAATCCTCTGATCCAGCTGGAGATCTCGCCCGGTCTGGGTGAAGCGGCCTCCCCGGGCGCTAGCTCGCCGGCCCCGGCGCCCGTCGAGCCGACTGGCTCCTGGGCCATGGCTGGGGGCATGCCGGACCTGTCGGGCGGTGGGACGGTGGTCAAGCCCGTCAGCGGGCAGGAAATCCTGTTCCTGAAGATCCAGGAGACCTTCTACGGCTATCGGCCGGTCTGCCCCGCGTGCGAGGCCTCCCTCGCCGATGCCGTGCTGGAGGACGCCGAGCTGGCCTGCAAGCGATGCGGCAGCCGCTACGACGCGTTGCGCGCCGGACGGTGCCTGGATGCACCACAGCTACATCTCGAGCCGGTGCCGCTGCTGGTCGGCGACGACGGGCTGGTGAAAGTGGCGCTGACGGCCGCGGCCTAGCGCGATGGCGCAGCGCTCAACCACCATCTCGTCGCCGCGGTTGCATCGGCTGGCACAACGCCGGAGCGAAGCTCCGGAAGAGGCCGAGGAGCGCTGCGAGCTATGCGGAACCCCGCTCGCTCCCGCTCACCGGCATCTTCTCGATCTCCAGTCGCGCCAACTCCTCTGCGCCTGCCGCGCGTGCTCGACCCTGTTCGATCGCCGGGCAGCGGGCGCCGGGCACTACCGCCTAGTGCCAGATCGCAGGCTGCGGCTAGACGAGTTCGCGCTGCGAGACGAGGTCTGGGACGAGCTCCGGATCCCGGTGGACATGGCTTTCTTCTTTCGCAACTCGGCGGCGGAGAGAGTCGTGGCTTTCTACCCCGGCCCGATGGGGGCGACGGAATCGCATCTGTCCCTAACGGCATGGAGCGAGATCGAAGCGGCGAACCCGGTGCTAGCCACGATGGAGCCCGACGTGGAGGCTTTGCTCGTCAACCGCGTCAAGGACGCGCGCCGGCAGTGGCTCGTCCCCATCGAGGACTGCTACCGGCTGGTGGCCGTGATCCGAACGCGGTGGCGGGGCTTTAGCGGCGGCAAGGACGTGTGGCGCGAGATCGATGGGTTCTTTGAGGCACTGGATGGAGGTTCGCGAACGGTCAACGCAGACAAACGCGGCGTGGCCGCGGAAAGGAGCTGATATGCCGAATATCAACCTGGGCCCGCAAGAGGTGACGCCGGACATGCCGGCCCACACCCCGGGGATCCAGCAGGGAAATGCAAAGGGCAGCTACGAGAAGATGCAGGGCCACAACCCAGACGGAACTTCCACGTCCAGGCGCTCCACCGGCGTGAATCCCAAGGCACAGGAACCGATCGACCCGAGCATGCCCAACTTGTCCCCGGGCTAAGGGAGATTGCTCGGGTGCAGACGCGAGGTGCTCAGGCGGTCGTGACCCCAGGAGTCGTGCCGGCCCTCAGCTTTGCGGTGCGCGACGCCCAAGCGCTGCGCTACGCGGCCGTGCCGACGATCGAGTTCACCGTGGCGGTCGAGGCTGATGAGAGCCGACCGATCCGCTCCGTTCTGCTCGATGTCCAAATCCAGATCGCCGCTCGCCAGCGCGCGTACGACGAGGCGGCCCAGGAAGCGCTGATCGAGCTGTTCGGCGCTGCTGAGCGCTGGGGATCGACGCTGCGGACGCTGCTGTGGACGCGCACCACGGTCATCGTGCCGCCGTTCGAGGGGCCGACCGTCGTCGCTCTGCCGATCACCTGCACCTACGATCTCGAGGTCACCGCCGGGCGCTACTTCGCCGCGCTTACCGAGGGTGAGGTGCCGCTGGAGTTTCTCTTCAGCGGCAGCGTGTTCTTCGAGGGGCCGCAGGGGATCCTCCAGGCAGCGCGGATCGCGCTGGATCAGGACGCCGACTACCGGTTACCCGTGCGGATATGGCGGGAGGCGATCGACCGCCACTTCCCGCAGACCGCGTGGCTGCGGCTCAACCGGGAACGGTTCGACCGGCTGCGTGCATTTAGGGGCCGCCACGCGCTTCCGAGCTGGGACGCGGCCGTCGACGCGCTGCTGGAGGGAAGGGATGAGCCTTAAGCCTGATCCGGTGCGGGCGATCGCCGACGCCTGCCTGTACGAGGGCTACATCCTCTGGCCCTACCGTCGCTCGGCCCTCAAGAACCAGCAGCGGTTCACGTTCGGCGGCGTGTATCCCCCTGGACACAGCGAAAACCATCCAGACGACCCCTCGCGGATGCAGACCGAGGTGCTGGTGCGGGGTGGGCTGGAGGCAACCGTGGAGGTCACCGTGCGCTTTCTCCAGGTGGTCAAGCGAGCTGTCGCGCAACGGCTGGGAGATGAACTGGAGGAGGTCGACGAGCTCACCATTGACGGGCAGCGGTACCTCTCATGGGAGGAGGCTGTCGAGCGCGAGCTCCAGGTGCCACCGATGAGCGTGGAGCGGCTGCAAAACGGCCACAGGGAGGAGATCGCGATCGCCGCCGACCGCCGCCTGGAGGAGCTGCGTGACCATCGCCGGGACTTTGCTGGTGTGTTGGTGCGCAGCTGGCAGACGCTTCGCGGCGAGCTTCACATGAGCGCAGCGCCAGTTGCCGAGGGCGTGGAGCGCGTCTCGGCCACCATCTGCAACACGACGCCGTGCGCCGGTGGCTCGCGGGCGGAGGTGCTGGAGCGAACATTCTGCTCCACGCACACGCTGCTGCGCTCGCAAGGAGGCGAATTCGTCTCGCTCGCGGACCCTCCTGCGGACCTGCGGGAGCCAGCCGCCGCCTGCAGAAACGTCGGAACGTGGCCGGTGCCGGTGGGGGAGCGGCCCGATCGCTCCACCATGCTCTCCTCGCCGATAATCCTCGAGGACTATCCCCGGGTCGCGCCGGAGAGTCCTGGCGATCTGTTCGACGGCGGTGAGATCGACCAGCTGCTGATCCTCAACATCCTGGCCATGACCGACGAGGAGAAGGCCGAGATGCGAGCTTCAGACCCGCGGGCCGCCGAGATCATCGACCGCAGCGAAGCCCTGACCCCGGAGGAGCTGATGCGCCTGCACGGGTCGATTCGCGAGATGGGAATGGCGCGATGACCGGCGCCTGGGAAGAGCTCGAGCGTCCGAGTCCCGACTCGGTTGAAGTCGCCGGACGCCGCCTGCGGGCCGGCGATGCAGTGCGGCTGTGGCCGCGGGGCTCGGGCGACGTGTTCGACCTCGCGCTCGCTGGGCGGAACGCGGTGATCGAGTCCATCGAGGAGGATCTGGAGGGCAGAATCTCGCTGGCGGTTGTGGTCGAGGACGATCCAGGACGCGAGCTGGGCTTGGCTCGCCAGCCCGGTCACCGTTTCTTCTTCTCCCCAGAAGAAGTTGAGCCGTTGGACGAGACGGCCAGGCCGGCGGGCGCGGCGCGCAAGAAGGTGCTTGTCGCCGGCATCGGCAACGTGTTCCTGGGCGACGACGGATTCGGGGTTGCCCTGGCCGATCGCCTTGCGCAGCGGCGGCTTCCGGACGGGGTCGAGGTCCGCGACTTCGGGATCCGCGGGATGGAGCTGGCCTACGCCATGCACGACGGTTACGACACCGTGCTGTTGCTCGATGCCACCCCGCGCGGCAAGCCGCCGGGGACGCTATACGTGATCGAGCCAGAGCTAGAGGAAGGGGAGCTGGCGATCGACACGCACGGGATGGATCCAGTCAAGGTGATGGCGCTGGCCAGGGCGATGGGCGGCGAGCTGCCCCGGACGCTGGTGGTCGGTTGCGAGCCTCAGACGAGGATGGGCGCCGCTGATGAGGAGATCGTCATGCAGCTCTCTGAGCGCGTGCGAGCGGCGCTGCCACCGGCCGTCGAGCTCGTGGAGTCGACGATCGCAGAGTTGCGCAAAACACAAGCGGAGGTGACAGGAGGATGAAGGAGATCCGTATAGGCCCAAAGGCTCAGGTGCTCGCGCTGCTGGGGCTGATCGCCGCAATCGCGGCCGCCATCGGCGCGCAGCTACCGGAGCTGCGCCGGTATCTAAAGATCGAGGCGATGTAGGGGAGCTCCATGCACAGAACCAAGGTAAGGATCGTCGAGGATGCGCTCGACGCCAACAACACCATCGCTCGCGCCAACCGCGAAGACTTCGACCGCCACCAGGTCGCCGTCGTGAATCTGATGAGCGCGCCCGGCGCCGGGAAGACATCGCTGCTCGAGCGGATTGCCGCCGACCCGCCGGACGGGGTCAGGCTGGGAGTGCTCGAGGGGGACGTCCAGGGATCGCTCGACGCCGACCGGCTCGCCACCCTCCATGTACCGGTCACGCAGCTGAACACCGACCCCGGCTTCGGGGGCGAGTGCCATCTGGACGCCAACATGGTCCGCTCGGCGCTGCCCGCGCTGCCCCTGGCCGACATCGGCCTGCTCGTGATCGAGAACGTCGGCAACCTCAGTTCGACCTCGAGCGCTTCCTGTACTACCTGGACCAGGTGCATCCCGGCATGCAGCACATGCTCCTGAGCGCCCGCACCGGCGAAGGGGTCGACGCCTGGCGGGACTGGCTGGGATCGGTGGCGCACCGGCAGCGGGTGGCGGCTTGATCGACGCTTCCTCGGTTCTGAGCGATCGCCTCCAGGCGCTGCTCGACGAGCGCACCGAGGCCAATCGCGCCTTCTTCGGCGACCAGGCCGAAAGGCTCGCCCGGCTGTGCCACCTGATGGCCGAGCGGTTCGCCCGAGGCGGACGCCTAGTGGCCTTCGGCTGCACGCCCACCGCCCGCTCCGACGTGCGGCACATCGCCGTCGAGTTCGTACACCCTGTGATCGTGGGAAAGCGTGCCCTGCCGGCGATTGGGCTGGCCGGCGAAGGGGGCGAGCTGACGGCACAGGTAGACATAATCGCCAGGGCTCGGGACATCGCGATCGCCTTTGGCGTCGAGGAGGACTCAGGCCAGGCAGCGCGGGCGGTGGAGCTGGCGCGGGCGCGGGGCTGCCTGACGATCGCGTTCGCGCCGGCCGGAGCGGAGTGGGAGATCGAGCCCGCGGTCGCGGATCGCTACATCCGCCAGGAGCTCGTAGAGACGCTCTACCACGTGCTCTGGGAGCTGGTCCACGTCTTCTTCGAGCATCGCGGGCTACTTGAGGGCCGCTCCACGCGCCGCACCCACGACACCGGCGCGTCGAGCTTCCTGTATCCGTTCCTGGCCGAGCAGGAGCACGACCTCGAGGCGGTCCTTGACGACGTGCGTCGCTCCGTGCTGATGAAGGCCGACGAGGTGGCTGCGCTCAGGGCGCAGACGTTGGGCGACAACGCGGATGTGTTGTTCGAGGCCGCCGCGGCTGTGCGCGAGCGGCTCGAGCGCGGCGCGGTGGTGCTGGCGCTGGGAAATGGCGGCTCGGCTACGGACGCCATGGACGCCGTCGCCGACTTCCGTTCCAACGCCGATGGGCGCCGCCCCTGGCCGGCCATCGACCTGACCGAGGACCCTGCGATCCTGACCGCGATCGCCAACGACATCGGTATCGAGGCCATCTTCCTGAGACAAGTGATCGCCTACGGCCACGAGGGCGACGTCCTGCTTGCGCTGTCCACGTCCGGGAACTCGGTCAACGTGATCGAGGCGCTGGGCGAAGCACGCCGCAGGGGCCTCGCGACGATCGCCATGGTGGGCTACGACGGGGGCAGAGTGCTGTCGGAGCGGCTGGCGGACCACGTGGTCGTCACGCGCTCGCAGCACATCCCCCGAATCCAGGAAGCGCAGGCCAGCGCCTACCACGTCCTGCGCGGGCTGGTGTCGTAGTGGCCGTTGGCGCCGCGGTGCGCTCCCGCGTCCGCCTGCGGGTGATCGGGACCGTGCAGGGCGTCGGGTTCAGGCCATACGTCTACAGGCTGGCGACAGAACTTGGTCTTTCCGGCTCGGTGCTCAACGACGAACGGGGCGTGCTAATCGAAGCGGAAGGCGACCCGGCGGCTGTGGCCGCGCTGGTCGCGCGGCTCGGACCCGAGGCTCCCCCGCTGGCGGCTATCGAGCGAGTAGAGCAACAGGCGCTCTCCGCCAGGCGGGAGTCGGGCTTTCGGATCCTGGCCAGCCGGGGGGCCGGCGAGTCCGACGCCCCGGTCTCGCCGGACACGGCGACCTGCGACGACTGCCTGGCTGAGCTGTTCGACCCGCGCGACCGCCGCCACCGCTACCCGTTCATCAACTGCACCAACTGCGGGCCCCGGTTCACGATCGTCCGCGGGGTGCCGTACGACCGCCCGCTGACGACGATGGCGGCGTTCGTGATGTGCGAGGCCTGCCGGCGCGAGTACGACGATCCGCTCGACCGCCGGTTTCACGCCCAGCCCAACGCCTGCCCGCACTGCGGGCCGCAGCTATCGCTGTTGGACCGCGAAGGGGGTGTGGTGGCACGGCGCGAGGATGCCTTGCAGTCCGCGGTGCAGGCCCTGAAGGAAGGGGCGATCGTGGCCGTCAAGGGAGTGGGCGGGTTTCATCTCGCCTGTCTGGCCTCCGACGAGCAGGCGACCGCCGCGCTCCGCGCCCGCAAGCATCGCGAAGACAAGCCGTTCGCGCTGATGGCGCAGGACGTGCAAACCGCCCGAGAGCTGATCGAGCTCGGTGAGCGCGAGGAGGAGTTCCTGCTCGGCCGGGAGCGGCCGATCGTGATCGCCCGCCGCCGACCGGGGGCCAGGGTCGCCGACGCGGTCGCGCCGCGCTCGCGCGACCTGGGCGTGATGCTGCCCTACTCGCCGCTCCACCACCTCCTGCTGGCGGATGTCGGCGAAGCGCTGGTCATGACCAGCGGCAACGTCTCCGACGAGCCTATCGCCTACCGAGACGGCGACGCGCTCGCGCGACTGGCCGGTATCGCCGAGCAGTTCCTGCTCCACGACCGGCCGATCGAGACCCGCACCGACGACTCGGTGCTGCGCGCCGTCAAGCTCCGCGGAGCGCCACTGTTGATCCGGCGCTCACGGGGGTGGGTGCCCAGCGCGATGGGGCTACCGCTCGAGCCAACGCATCCCGTGCTGGCGTGCGGTGCCGAGCTCAAGAGCACATTTTGCCTTCTAAAGGGAACGCGGGCCTGGGTCTCTCACCACATCGGCGATCTTGAGAACTACGAGACGCTGCGCAGCTTCACCGAGGGCATCGAGCACTTCCAGCGGCTGTTCTCCGTCAGGCCGGAGCTCATCGCCCACGACCTCCATCCCGAGTACCTGTCGACCAAGTACGCGCTCGAGCGCGAGGACGTCGAGCTGATTGCAGTTCAGCACCATCATGCTCACTTGGCGGCTTGCCTCGCGGAGCACGGTCAACGCGGCCCGGCGGCAGCGGCGATCTACGATGGCACCGGCTATGGGCCGGACGGCACGATCTGGGGTGGCGAGCTGCTGATGGGCGGCCTCGAGGGCTTCGAGCGCGCCGGTCACCTGTGGCCGGTACGGCTCCCCGGCGGCAGCCAAGCGGTGCGCGAGCCGTGGCGGATGGCGTGCGCCTGGTTACTCGAAGCGGTTGGGCCCTCGGAACCCCCGCAGACAATCGCGGCGGAGGTACCCGAGGGGGCATGGGAGGACGCCCAGCGGCTCGCCACCACGGGCATGGCGTCTCCGATGACGACCAGCATGGGCCGCCTGTTCGACGCCGTCGCCGCGCTCTGCGGCCTGCGGCTACGGGTCAACTACGAGGGGCAGGCCGCTGCGGAGCTCGAGGCGGCATGCGCACCGAACGAGCTGGAGTTCTACCCCCTGCACGTGGCGCGCTCCCCCTCGGGGGTGCGGCTCGACGCGCGGGCCACCGTGCGGGCGGTGCTCGACGACCTGCGCGCCGGCGAGGCCGTGGGCCGGATCGCCGCGCGCTTCCACAACGCCGTCGCGTCGGCTACCGCGTCGGCCTTGATGCTGGCTGCCGCCGACCGCGACATCGATCTCGTCGTCCTGTCGGGCGGCTCGTTCCAGAACCGGGTGCTGCTCGAGCGCGTGAGCGCCAACCTTCGCCACGCCGGCCTGAAGGTGCTGGTCCCCATCCGCCTTCCGCCCAATGACGGCGGAATCGCCTACGGTCAGGCGGCGGTTGCCTGCGCGCTCACGGCTGAGAAGCCAGCCCCTCGCCGACCGGGCGGCTGTGGTTCCTGATGCAGATCCGGCTCGTACACCTCGTTCAGGCTCTGAAGCGGTAGTGCAGATGGACGACGCCGTTTTCGAACCGGCGCATGTCTAGGAGTTCGAGCTCCGCACGGACACCGTCAGGCAGCGCGCGTCTACCGCCGCCCACCACGAGCGGCACGAGGAAACAGATGGCACTCATCGACGAGCTCCGCGGCCATGGCCAAGCCGGCAAGCTCGGCACCTCCGATCGTGATATCGGTTCGAAGCTCTTTTTTGAGTCGCCGGATCGCCTCGGGGTCGAACTCGCGCTCGATCCTTGTCCGCGCGCTGGACACGGTCTGGAGCGTCCTGGAGAAGACAACCTTCTGGGCCGCTCGCCAGATCTGGGCGAAGTCCCGGGTTACAGCCGACTGATCCTCGCCGCTGCTCACGGTCTCCCAGAAGACCATCGTGTCGTACATCCGGCGCCCATATAGGTAGGTACCAATCGGTCGCTCGAGGTCGTTGACGAAACCGTGCACCTCCTTTACTGGGTGCGCCCCAGTCGAAGTTCCCCGTCTCATCCTCGATGTATTCGTCAAGCGAGGAGATAGCCGAGTAGATCAACTTGGCCATCGCTGCTTCGCTCCAAGCCTCATCCGCGGTGTGAGGCCCACCAGTCTCTGTCAGACAGCGGTGCCTGTCAAGCAAGGCACCGACGCTTCCGCCCCACGCAAGAAGAGCGAGGCGATCGCTTCGGCGGCACCCCGCGCGCCCAGGTTCGTCTCCAGACCTCTCCGGGTAGACCACAGGCGTGTCAATGGTTAAATGCGGCCCCACCGGGGGCGCTGTGGGGCCTTTAGCATCGGGGGAGAGTGGTTGGAGCGGCTCGCTTGGTGGGGCGGATAATCGTCAGCACATGATTGCTGTGACGACACACTCCCAGACAAGGGGCCTGCGGTACACGATGCCGATGCTGCTGGCTGGAAGGCTGATAGAGAGACAGCTACGCGACGCTCCAGGCTGTGAGCGATATGCGAATGTGATGGTGGGACCAAACGAGTTCTGGACGCTCACTATTTGGCGTGATGCCATCGACATGCAGAAGTGCATGCGAGATGGCGCGCACGGCCGCGTCACATGGCAGCAGCCGCATTGGCTCGAGTGCTACTGGGGGATGCGGTGGCGGCCGGGCGACCACACCTCCGGCGAATGGGAGGGTGACGCGTTGGA
This sequence comes from Actinomycetota bacterium, assembly GCA_005883415.1. Classification (GTDB taxonomy): domain Bacteria; phylum Actinomycetota; class Thermoleophilia; order Solirubrobacterales; family Solirubrobacteraceae; genus Palsa-465. The sequence goes on from VAWT01000274.1 coordinate 18,631, forward strand.
GTGGCCTGAGTCGGCCACGGGCGCATCGGATCCCGATTCCGGACATAGGCCGCTGGCCACGATGCCGTCCTGGATGCAGGCCGCGCTGGGAAAGTCAGTGATGACGGAGCAGCGCCAGCTCGCGGGCGCAGCAGGCGCGACATACCGCTTGCGGGTACCGCCTTGGTGGATCCCCTCAGCGCTGCGGGATCTGCGGCGCCTCCGTCGGACCGCGGCCGCCGATCCCGACTCATTCAGGCTCTCCCTCGGCGTCGGGACGGGCGGGGCGCTATACCTGCTCGTGATCTCAACGTCGGGGGAGGGGCTTGACCGCCTCCGGTCGAGCTCTGAACACGGACGGTTTCTCAGTCGCTGGGGGGATCGGACATGGTGGTCGACGTGGGAGCCCGAATCTGAGTTCGGCCATTGGGAGAGCCAGAGGCTGCGAGATGGGCAACTGGCCGACGAACCGCTGCTTCTGGACGTGACGCTGCCCGTCCGGCCGACCGCCGCCCGGGAGGCCCGTAAGACATTGCGGGCCGGCTTTGACACGCTCGATACGGACACGCTCGAGGTGCTGCAGCTGCTGACGAGCGAGCTGGTGGTCAACAGCACCCAGCACGCTGGACTCGAGCCGAAGGATCAGATCGGACTGCACGTCCGCGCCCGGCGCGACTGCATCCGCGTTGAGGTGATCGAACGGGGCCGCCCGTTCGAGCCGCACGTCCCTCTGTCCAAGCCACCCGAGGATGTCTCAGGATGGGGTCTCTTCGTGGTCAACCAGATGGCTGACAGGTGGGGCATCACCCGCCGCTCGGGCAAGCGGCACGTGTGGTTCGAGTTGCGAACCCCGGTCGCCGATGCTGCTCGGTAGCAACGGCAACTCGTAGCCCCGAACCGGTGGGTATTCGCGTGCGAACACCCACCCAGGTGGGAGCTCAGCCTCCAGCGTTGTATCGGAGCCCGTCGAGCGCGATTCGTAGGAGGCGCTTGGTCTGGGCCGGGTCCTCGGCGGGGATCTTGAGGATCCCCATGAGCATCTGCATGACCTCTGAGAACTCGACGTCTTCTCGGACGACGCCGGCGTCCTGCGCGCGCTTCAGAAGCGGTTCGCCGGCGGCAAAAAGCGAGGCGCGGCAGACCTTGAACAACGGAGCCTCCTGGTCGAGGTAGTTGAGCAGCTCATGCAGGAGCGCCCGCTTCGTGGCGATGTACCCGATCAAGCGGTCGAACCACGCATTGAGCGCCTCCCAGGGATCGGCGCCTTCGAGCTCCGCGGCCGACCGACAGACCTCTTCGACCTCGTCGACATACAGGGCCTCTAGCAGCGCCTGCCGACTCGGGAAGTGGCGGTACAACGTCCCGATCCCGACGCCGGCGCGCCGCGCGATCTCCTCGAGCGACGTGGACTCCCCGCCCTCGGCGAACGCCTCGCGCGCGGCGGCCAGGACCTTGTCGTAGTTGCGCCTCGCATCAGCACGCTTCGGCCGCGTCAGCAGCGCCTCGGTCGATGTCTCGATGGTGGTCATGTCGTTTTGCTTGACAACCGGAGGGGGCCTCCGTATATTATCCGGAGGATGCCTCCATATATTTCGGAGGCGGCCTCCATTTTAACACCGACCCAACGCCAAGACAAGTCCCGGAGCCCCATGAACCTCGTTTCAACCCTTGCACCCGAGCGCCGCCGCTGGGCGTCGCTGTTCGTCGTCTGCCTCGCGCAGCTGATGATCGTCCTAGACGTGACGATCGTGAACGTCGCGCTGCCCTCCATTCAGCGCGACCTGCACTTCAGCCAGGGAAACCTGACCTGGGTCGTCAACGCGTTCCTCGTCACCTTCGGAAGCTTGCTGCTGCTCGCCGGCCGCCTCGGCGACCTAGCCGGTCGAAAGCGCGTCTTCCTCGGTGGCCTGACCATCTTCACGATCGCGTCGCTGTTGTGCGGTATCGCCCCCAGCCAGGGAGCGCTGATCGGGGCGCGCTTTCTGCAGGGAATTGGCGCTGCCGCCCAGGCCTCGGTGATCCTCGCCATCATCGTCACCGAATTTCCAGAGCCGAGCGACCGGGCTCGGGCGATGGGTGGCTATGTCTTCGTATCCGTCGCCGGTGGCTCGCTCGGGCTGCTCGCTGGGGGGCTGCTGACCCAGGCCCTGAGCTGGCACTGGGTGTTCTTCGTCAACCTCCCGATAGGGCTGGCCGCGTTTGCGCTCGGCCAGGCGATCATCCCGGGTGATAAGGGCCTGGGGCTCCGGCATGGAGTGGACTGGATTGGCTCGCTGCTGGTCACCGCCTCGCTCATGAGTGGCATCTACGCGATCGTCGAGGCCACCGCCCACGGCTGGATCTCCAGCCAGGTGCTGGGCTTCGGCGGGCTGGCCGCGGCTCTGATGGCTGCCTTCCTCGTGCTGGAGGCCAGGATCGAGAATCCGATCATGCCGCTACGGATCCTCCGCCTGCGAGGACTGGTAAACGCCAGCCTCGTCAGAGGAGTCCTGGTCACCGGGATGTACTCCACGTTCTTCCTGGCGACCCTGTATCTCGAGCACGTTCGCCACTACGACGCGCTGCAAACGGGCGCGGCATTCCTGCCCTGGACGATCACGGTCGCCGTTCTGTCCCAGGGCGTCACCGCCCGGCTGGTCACACGCTTCGGGCCGCTCCCCGTGCTGGTGGGCGGAATGGCCAGCGCGGTCATCGGGTTACTCCTATTCGCCACGGTCGGACCTCACACCACCTTCTTCCCGACCATCTTCCTGGCCTGCTTCGCGATCGGCTTCGGGATCGGCAATGCCTTCATGCCGCTACTGACGATCGCCATGGCCGACGTACCCACAGCCGACGCCGGACTCGGATCCGGCATCACCAATGTCTCGCAGCAGATCAGCGGGGCACTCGGGCTGGCCGTGCTGAGCACGATCGCCGCCAACCACACCAAGGGACTGCTCGCCGCCCACCACGGCCTCGCGAACTCCCTGATCAGCGGCTACCGCGTCGCGTTCATCGCGGGAGCAGCAGCGATCGCCACGGGAATAGCGCTGGCGGTGGCGCTGCTGCGGCCCCACAGCCCCGGCACCGACGTGCAGCTGGCCGAGCCCCCACCGGCACGCGACGCCTCCGACCTGACCGATCTCGAATTGGAGCAAGCAGCATGACGAACCTCAATCACCCCCGTATACACAACGCCCGTCGGCATAGGGCGCAGCTGATATCTGAAGCCGTCGTCGCCTCATACATCCACGACATCTCACAACGACACAGCCGCTACCCGATCAGCTCGCGCACCCGCGGCGCGACATCCTCGCCGAGGCGGCGAACGAATCCGACCGGATCCTCGCTAGGGACGCCGACGAGCATGGTCGAGAACCGAAGCCCGGTCGCGATCCGAGCGAGCTGCTCGGACCAAGAGCCGGGAGCGCCCTCCAACGCCATCACGTTGACCGCCCGCTCGATCTGAACTGGGTCCCGGTCGGCGGCCCGGGCTGCCTCGTCGACCGCCTCCTGGCGCTCCGGTACGTCCTCGGGACGGAGGTAAGCTGGGGACGCTTACCGCGCGCCCGGCCCGCTGATCTCCTTGTGCCGCCGTTCGGCGGCCGCAAGGACTGTCTTGCGCCGCTTGTTCGCGCGTTCGTAGAGCTCGACCAGCGCCAGCTCGGCGACGCCGGCCTCACGAATGCGCGCGAGCACCGCCTCCGCGTTCATCTCGGCGTACCCCTCCCACGGCTCGTCGACCTCGACCTCCGCGCCGGCGCCATCCTCCGCACCGGGCTCAGCAAGCTCCTCGATCAGCTCGGGCTCGTCGTCGAGCGTCTTAGCGACTTCCTCGCCGGGAACGAGAGGCGTCGCAGGCTCGGCCTCGTAGTCGACCGCGACTTGGTTGACCACCGGGGCTCGCGGCGCGGCGGACGCTCGCGCCGCAACTGCGCCTGGCTCGGCCGCCTCTGGCTCGGCCGCCTCTGGCTCGGCCGCCTCTGACTCGGCCGCCTCTGACTCGGCCGCCCGCGCCTCCGCGCCAGGTTCGGCCCTCGCGGCGGACCCGTCGCGGCCGGTCAGCCCGATCGCGCTCCCGGCCAGTACCGCCGCGCGCTCTGTCAGCTTGAACGCCAGACGCACAGCCCCCGTCCCCACGCGCAGATATAGGGACAGAAGCTTTGTCGGCATGCGGGACCTACTACCCGTCCGGTCGTGCATTGACGCCTTGAATCCCGCCAGAACACCACTTGATCCTAAAGTTTGGATGTCCTAAAATGTTCTTGTGGTCACTAGCGAGGTATTTTCTGCCCACATCCAAGATTACGCTAAGGCGGTCTACGCGCTCGAGTCCCGGGCGGGCACGGCTGTTTCGACCAACGAGCTCGCCGAGCGGCTCGGCGTTACCCCGGGATCGGTGTCCGGGATGGTGCGCAAGCTCACGGAGCTCGGCCTGGTCGAGCACGAGCCATATCGCGGCGTCCGGCTGACCGAGCAGGGGCGCCGGGTGGCGCTCGAGGTGCTCCGCCACCACAGACTGATCGAGCTGTTCCTCGCGGAGGAGCTGGGGATGTCCTGGGATCGGGTTCACGCCGAA